>CAUHBW010000056.1 GCA_959604115.1 uncultured Bilophila sp.
ATTTACTTCTCGTTCGCGCCGCAACACTTCTTGTACTTCTTGCCGCTGCCGCAGGGACAGGGATCGTTGCGGCCCGGCCTGTTCTCGGCGCGGGCCTGAGCGGGCGCGCCGAGCAGATCTTCCGGCTCGTTGGAGTAGGACAACTGCTGCGGCTGCTCCTTATGCTGGAACATCGGTTCCGGCTCCGGCACGGCCTGCTCCTCGACTTCCGCCGGACGCTGTTCCACGCGCACGCGGGTCAGAGCCCGGAACGCGCCTTCGCGGATGTGCACCAGCAGTTCCTGGAACATGTTGAAGCCTTCGCGCTTGTATTCCAGCTTCGGATCGCGCTGGCCGTAACCGCGCAGGCCGATGCCGTCGCGCAGGAAGTCCATATTGCGGAGGTGTTCCTTCCAGCAGCGGTCCAGTTCTTCCAGCAGGAAGTAGCGCAGCAGGTCGCCGTAGAGCGGCCCGGCCTCTTCCTTCAACTGGGTCAGAATGGACTGCACCAGCTCCTGCGCCTCCTCGCGGGACGGCAGGGGCGCGTCGGCGGGCAGCACGCGGTCGATGTTCATCACGTCGGCCAAGCGCGCGCGGACGGGCTTTTCGTCCTCGGGGTCGCGGGCGGCCTTGGAAACCTCAATCCCGGCGTACATGTCGTCCAGCAGGTCGGACAGATATTCGCTCAGAATGGGGTCCAGATCCGGCTCCCGCATGAGGTCGCGGCGCAGGCTGTAGATGACCGTACGCTGCTGGTTCATCACGTTGTCGTAGTCCAGCAGCGTCTTGCGGATTTCAAAGTGGTGTCCTTCCACGCGCTTCTGGGCGTTCTCGATGGCACGGGACACCATGGCGTTCTCAATGGGCTCGCCTTCCTGCATGCCGAGTTTCTGCATGAGGCCGGACAGCCGATCGGAACCGAACAGGCGCATCAGATCGTCTTCGAGAGACAGATAGAACCGGGAGGAGCCGGGGTCGCCCTGACGCCCGGAACGGCCGCGCAACTGGTTGTCGATACGGCGGCTTTCGTGGCGTTCCGTACCGAGGATGTGCAGGCCGCCGAGTTCGATGACGCCCTCGCCCAGCTTGATGTCGGTACCGCGGCCCGCCATGTTGGTGGCGATGGTCACCTTGCCGGCCTGACCGGCCTGCGCCACGATTTCGGCTTCCTGCGCGTGGTGCTTGGCGTTCAGCACGCTGTGCGGCACGCCGTCGCGCTTGAGGAGCTGCGAAATGAGTTCGGACGTTTCGATGGAAATGGTGCCCACCAGCACGGGCTGGCCCGTGGCGTGCAGTTCCTTGATGGCCTGTATGATGGCCTGCATCTTTTCGCGGCGGGTACGGTAGATGAGGTCCGGCATGTCCTTGCGGATCATGGGCCGGTTCGACGGGATCATGGACACTTCCAGACCGTAAATCTGGGCGAATTCCACGGCTTCCGTGTCGGCGGTGCCGGTCATGCCCGACAGCTTGTCGTACATGCGGAAATAGTTCTGAAAGGTGATGCTCGCGAGGGTCTGGTTTTCGGCGGCGACGGTCACGTGCTCCTTGGCTTCGAGGGCCTGATGGAGCCCGTCGCTGAACCGGCGGCCCGCCATCAGACGGCCCGTGAATTCGTCGACGATGACGACCTGATCGTCCTTGACGATGTAGTCCACGTCGCGGCGGAATACGGTATGCGCCTTGAGGGACTGCAAAACGTGATGCTGCGCCGTGATGTTGGCGGTGTCGTACAGGTTGTCGATGCCGAGGGCCTCTTCCACGTAGAGCACGCCCTCGTCGGTAAGGGAGGCGGACTTGCCCTTCTCGTCGACGGTGTAGTGCTTTTCCTTTTCGAGCCGGCGGACGACTTCGTCGACCTGCTGATAAAGGTCGGTGGACTCGTCGGACGCGCCGGAGATGATGAGCGGGGTACGGGCTTCGTCGATGAGGATGGAGTCCACTTCGTCGACGATGGCGTAATGGTGGCCGCGCTGCACAAGCTGCTCGGCGTAAAATTTCATGTTGTCGCGCAGGTAGTCGAACCCGAACTCGTTGTTCGTGCCGTAGGTGATGTCCGCGGCGTAGGCTTCCTTGCGCTGCTCGTCGCTCAGGCCCGCGACGATGACGCCGACGCGGAGGCCGAGGAAGGTATAGAGCTGACCCATCCATTCGGCGTCACGCTTGGCGAGGTAGTCGTTGACGGTCACGACGTGCACGCCCTTGCCTTCCAGCGCGTTGAGAATGACGGCCAGCGTGGCGACGAGGGTTTTGCCTTCACCGGTCTTCATTTCGGCGATCTTGCCCTTGTGGAGCGCCATCGCGCCGAGAAGCTGCACATCGTAATGGCGCATGCCGAGCACGCGGACGCTGGCTTCGCGGACCAGCGCGAACACTTCCGGCAGCACGGCGTCAAGATCCTTTTCGCCGCTCTGCACCATATCCCGATAAACCGTGAGACGCTGCGGCAGCTCCTCGTCCGCAAGAGCCTGCATTTCGGGCTCAAGCGCATTGATTTTTGCCACCAGCGGCTTGAGCTTTTTCAGAAAACGATCGTTTTTACTACCGAAAATCTTGCGTACGAGGAAACCTATCATGAAAACTCCCGAAAAAGAGGATACACGGCGTCAACCGCATCTCTACCTAATAAGACATGCTTCCCTGATTGGCAAATGACGACACGGGACTTTTCTTTATCATGGACATAGAACGGCAAGGGGATGGCCCGACGCGGGAGCCGCATGAACAGCGACGGGACGGAGGCCGCCGCGCGTCCCCGAAACCCTTTCCTCCCCTCTTCAATCCACCTTTCGGCTCGCTCCCCGCACAGCCCAACCCTCGTTTGCCCCAATCCCCATCCGGACCCGCCCGCCGTACGACGCCGCGCCTGAGGCCGGTTATAAAAGTCTTGGGAAGGAGAGGGATGGGGAAGGGAACCTTTCTGGAGAAAGGTTCCCTTCCCCCTTCCCCGATTCTCCGCGTCAGCAAATCCTCGGCAACTGATCGCCTTCGAGCATGGACAACAACCGGCGGCCTCCGATGGGCGTCCTGAGCACGACCTGACCGGGCCGCACCGGGGCCTCGGCTTCGAGCACCGTGCCGATGCGGGCGGCCTCGCGGCCCTGCGGCTCGGAACGGAGCACGTCGAGCGCGGCCTGCGCCTTGGCCTCGGGCACGAAACAGAGCATCTTGCCCTCATTGGCGAGATACAGCGGATCAAGACCGAGCACGTCGCACCCGGAACGCACCGCGTCGTGGATCGGGATGGCCTCCTCCTCGATGGAACAGACCACGCCGGACTGGCCCGCGATCTCGTTCAGCGTGGTGGCGAGGCCGCCGCGCGTGGGATCGCGCAGGACATGGATGTCCCCGACTTCGAGCATCAGACGCTCCACCATCCGGTTGAGCGCCGCGCTGTCGCTCTCGACGCCCTGAAGAAACGACAGGCTGTCACGCTGCCCGAGCACGGCAAGCCCATGATCGCCCACGGCCCCGCTCACGAGGATGGCGTCGCCGGGCCTGGCCCCGCTGCCGGACGGAGACGGGTCCGCCAAAATCTCGCCCACGCCCGCCGTGGTGATGAACAGCTTGTCGCAGGCCCCGCGCGGCACCACCTTGGTGTCGCCGGACACGATGAACACCCCGGCGTTGCGGGCCGCTTCCGCCATGCTCTCGACCACCTTGCGGAGGAGATCAAGGTCCAGCCCTTCCTCAAGAATGAAACCGCAGGTCAGATACCGGGGCCGCGCGCCGAGCATGGAAACGTCGTTGACCGTGCCGTGCACCGCCAGCGTGCCGATGTTGCCGCCGGGGAAAAACAGCGGGGTCACGGTGTATCCGTCCGTGCTCATGGCGATGGGACCGGAAAGCTCCAGCCGCGCGGCGTCGTCCAGCGTCCGCAGGATGGGATTGTCGAACTGTTCCAGAAACAGTTCGTTGATGAGCCGCTGAGAAGCCCTGCCGCCGCTGCCGCAATCCAGAAGAAGTGTCTTTGTCATAACCGACCTGTCTTAATGATGATTCCTAAAACGAAGCAACCGGCGGACAATCCCGGAACCGCCTCCCATCCTGCCGATCGAACAGAAAATCCCGAGCAGGTTGAGCACCCCGAACAGCGCGAAATTGACGTGCATGGCGCTCAGGAACGCCGGAACGTTGTCCGGGCCGAGCGGTTCGTCGCCGAGGTAGGCGTTCATGGTCAGGGAAATGATGACCATGCTGGACAACGTGCCCAGCGTGCGCGCCGTGCCCACCAGCCCCGACGCTTCGCCCCGGTGCGCCTCGTCCACGCTGGTCATGATCGCGCTGGTGTTCGGGGAAGCGAACAGAGCGATGCCCGAGCCTATCACAAGCTGGACCACCGTGACCACCCACAGCGTGGAGTTCCCGTCCAGCGAGGAGGCCAGCAGCAGGCCGACGCCGCAGATCGCGATGCCTATGGTGGCGATGACGTCCGCGCCGTGCAGGTCCGCCATGCGCCCCCCGAACGGGGAAACGAACACCTGTATGGCGGGCTGCGCGGACAACAGCAGCCCGGTCTGGAGCAGCGTCAGTCCGTGGACGCCCTGCAGGTACAGGCTAAAATAGAAGGTAACCCCGAAAATGGAACTATAATTGATGAAGGACGCCAGCGTGCTCAGGGCGAAGGCCCGGTTGCGCACCAGAAACGCGATATCAAGGATGGGGTGCGCGGAATGGCGTTCCGCCCACAGAAACAGTCCGAAGAAAAGCAGGCCGCAGACGAACAGCATGCCCGCCCACGCGCCGTCGAGCAACCAGATCGCGCCGATGGACAGCGAACTGATCGCCAGCGTGTAGAACAGGCTCCCCCGCCAGTCGAAGGGATCGTCCGGGGCGTCCTTCCAGTCGCGGCGCACGTTGCAGTACATGAGCAGCCACGCGATTACCCCGATGGGCACCACGCTGAAAAACAGGAATTGCCAGCCGAGGGCCGTGCCGAGCAGTCCCGCGAGTCCGGGACCGAGGGACAGTCCGCTGTACACGCCGATGGAGGTGAGGCCCAGCACCCTGCCGAGCTGTTCCGGCGGGGCGCAGCTCGCAAGGATCGCCAGCGCGCAGGTGTTCATGATCGCGGTGCCCATCGCCTGCACGAAACGGACGCCCAGAAATACCCAGATGTCCGTAACGAAAGGCAACAGGGCCGACATGGCGACGAACAGCGACAACCCGCCGAGGAACAGGCGTCTGCGCCCGATCATGTCGCCCACGCGCCCGGAAACCAGATGAAAGATCGCCAACGACAGCGTATAGGCCGCGTTGATCAGGCTCAACTGCATGGCGCTGGCGTGCAGATCCCTGCCGATGGCGGGCAGCAACGGCCCCGCACCGGACAGCATGAACGGCAGCATGAACTGGGCCGCGCCCACGGCGATGATGACCGTGTTCAGCGAAACCTGCCCTTCTCCCGATGGCTGTTTTGTTTCAGTTCTCATGGAAGCGTTGTACGTCCCCACGCGAAGCCGGTCAATCATGCACCCGGCCGGACGCCCCTCACGGATACGGCGACGCCCTTTTCCCACGCCTGCTGCGGCTCCCGGCCCGTCAAGAACGCGGCGGCGCCTCCAGCCACCGAGCCATGAAGCAGACGACGAACGGCAAGTGCGCGAACGTGCGGGTTTCCTTCCGCACAAAGCCGTTCCGCTCGTACCAGCGCACCAGCCAACGGTTCTCGTACATGACCCCGATGGAAAGCGTGCCGCCCCCGGCCTTCCGCGCCGTTTCCGCCGCGTGCGCGACCAACGCCGCGCCGTATCCCCGCCCCCGGCGTTCCGGAAGAACCGCCAGCTTTTCGAGGTGGAACACCGCGTCGTCCTTGCGCTTCAGGGCCGCAACCCCCGCCATGCCGCCCTCGTCGAACAGGCCGTACAACGCCGTGCCCCGGTCCAATTCCTCGGCCAATGCCTCGTCCCGCAGAAACGCCCCGTTCGTCGGACAGTTTTCCTCCGTCAGACCGAAGGCTTCCGCCACCGTCCAGAATGCCTGCCGGATCACCTGTGCCCCCGCCGCCACATCGCCGTGCGCAAGCCGCCTGATCGTATACACCACGTCACCTCGCCAACATCCTTCATCCGGTCCTCGAACACCAGCCGCTCGTATACCCGTCCCCCCTCTGATCACCACATGCCCCGACCGCCCCTCCGATCGAATCGCGACCATCCCCCTAGCTTCCCTTCTTTCCCATGCAAACGCGCCTTCCCCCGCGCCGAACCGGGGGACGGACGCCTCAGCCCCAGACGAAAAGCCCGCCCGTCCCGGCATGGCCCCATCGTCTTGGGAGGGAGAGGGGAAGGTTCCCTCTCCCCTTCCCCGGGACTCCGCGCACACTACTCCACCGCCACCAGCTCCATATCGCCCCAGACGCCGACGGCTCCTCCGCACTGGGCGAAAATTCCGGTAAGTCCGTGCCGTACATGGCGTTTGGCAAGTTCGAGCACGGCCTTGACGTCCTCGGGCCCGTGCAGGCGGTTGCAGAACGCCGTCGCCAGCGCATCGGCCAGCGCACCGTCCGGGGACCGCACCAGCGCCAGCTCGCCCCGGCCGAAACTCAGGGAATGCCCGATGGTCGCGGACGAGGCGCACAGGGCGAGCGGACAGGCCGAAGCCGCCACGCGCAGGCCGATCGCCACGCCGGACTCGGGATCGGGCAGCAGGCCGACTACGCGGTCGCGCCTCGAATACATGTAAATATCCCCGCCGTTCTCGATGATGAGATCCGGAGAACGATCGCACAGGGATTCGGCGGCCATCTGCGCGATGGTCCCCGCTACCGCCGCGAACGGCCCCACGCCGGCGGCGAAGGCCGCCTCCGTCATCCGCCGGACAATCTCCGGCGCGCCCGTTTCGGGCAGGGGAACGGGAAGCAGACTCGTCCGAAAGGCCGGGTGCAGGACGATCCACGCCTCCAGCTCGCCGCGCAGCGCCCGGACGCGCGCGGCAAGGGCCTCCCGGAAGCCCTCGGGCAGGGGCGAAACCGCCGTCACCCGCAAGTCCGTCTCCGCGATCACGAGCTGAAACCCGCATTCGCCGTCGCGCGGGGCGCACCGGTTCCGGTAGCCCCGGTGCGGGTCGAGATGAATCCCTTTCATGGTCCTGACCGTCCTTTACTTTTGATGAGATTGATTCTAAAAAAATGTTTTCGCAAAGTCGATTCCACCCTGCGGGGTGCCTTTTCCATCCCCTTTTCCAAGCGTCCACACAGGAGAACGCCATGCCAAAGCATTTCATGAGAATCCGCGACCTCGGACACAGCGGGGCCTGGGATATCATCCGCCGTGCCAAGGAAATGAAAGACACCAACTATCGCGGTCACTGCATGGACGGCAAGGTCGCGGCGCTCATCTTTGAAAAAGCCTCCACGCGCACCCGCGTCTCTTTCGACGTGGCCGTCCGCCAGCTCGGCGGCACCACCATCTTCATGACCCCCGCCGAAAGCCAGCTCGGCCGCTCCGAACCCCTGCGCGACACCGCCCGCGTGCTCTCCCGCTATGTGGACTGCATGATCGTCCGCACCTTCGGACAGGAAAAGCTTGACGAACTCGCCGAATTCGGCTCCATCCCGGTGGTCAACGCCCTGACCGATCAGGGCCACCCCTGCCAGCTCATGGCCGACCTGCTGACCATCTACGAACACACCCCCGACTTTTCCAAAGTCACCGTGACGTGGGTGGGCGACGGCAACAACATGGCGAACTCGTGGATCGAAGCCGCCATGTACTTCCCCTTCCAGCTCAACATGGCGATCGCTCCCGGCTACGAGCCGGACCAGCAGCTGCTCGCCCTCGCCCTCCAGTCCGGAGCCAAGATCTTCCTCACCCACGATCCCAAGATCGCGGCGGACGGCGCGAACTACATCTACGCCGACGTCTGGGCCTCCATGGGACAGGAAAGCGAACAGAAAAAGCGCGAGGAAGCCTTCAAGGGCTTCTGCGTGAACAGCGAACTCATGGGCCTCGCCGCCCCCGGCGTCAAGTTCCTGCACTGCCTGCCCGCGCACCGCGGCGAGGAAGTGACCGACGAGGTTATCGAAAGCGAAGCCTCCATCGTCTGGGACGAAGCGGAAAACCGTCTGCACGCCCAGAAAGCCATCCTCGAATGGGTCTTCTCCGACTAGCGGCCCCCGGCTCCGGCCCCCATTCCGGGCCGGAGCCGTTTTCCGGAAATCATTGACATCCTCCCTGTCGGGGAGAATGGTTCTGCACCAGCCCTTCTCCGGCGTCCCGGCGTCTTCTCGCCCGAAAAGGAGGATTCATGGAACCGTCAGTCACCCCATGCGCTGAACCGGACCCTCCCGAAACCACCGTTTGCCTCATGGCCTGCAGCCCGCATGCGGACGGCACCAGCGACGCCGCCGCCCGTGTTCTGGAGCGGGCTCTCGCGTCGCGCGGCGTCGTCGTAGATCACATCCGCCTCAGGGACTGGAAGGTCCACCCCTGCATCGGCTGCGGACACTGCGTCACCCATTCGGGGGCCTGCATCTTCGACGGGGACGGCGCACAAGAACTTTTCCGGCGGATCGGCCGGTCGGACGTCCTGCTTCTGACCGTTCCGGTCTATTTTTACGGCCCTCCGGCCCTGCTCAAGGGATTCATCGACCGGGCGCAGGCGCTCTGGGCCGTGCGTCCGCAAGCCGGGACAGCCGCCGTGCGCGACGCCCGCGTCGCCCTGTTCGCGGCGCGCACGCGGGGTGAAAGGCTGTTCGAGGCCAACCTGCTGATCTTGCGCTGCTTTCTGGATACGCTGGGATTCGGGCTGCGCGACCCGCTGCTCCTGCGCGGCGTCGAAGGGCCCTCGGATATTTTCCATCCACAGACCATCGCCCAGCTTGAACGACTCGGGCTCGAAGCCGCCGAACAGGCCATCCGTTTCCATCATGAATGAACGAAGTTTCCGTTTTCTCCAACCCCTGCGCGATCTGCTCCACGCCACTTCACTGGACGAACGGCGCTGCATTCTGTGCCATATCCCGTTTTCTCCGCTGGATCGGGGGGAACTGCCCGCGGAGGCCGCGCCCCGCATGGGAATCCCGCTGTGCCCGTCGTGCCGGGCGCTGCTCCGGCCCCGCAAGGGCGGCTACTGCCCCCGCTGCGGCGAACTGAAGCCGTTCCCCGACTCGGAACCCGAACGTTGCGAAACCTGCCGCAAGACGCCGCCCCCGTGGGAGCATTTCCGCTTTTACGGCGCGTACAGCGGCGCGCTCAAGACCCTGCTCCTGCGCGGCAAGTTCGGCGCGGACCCGGCGGTCCTGCATCTGCTCGGGCGTTTCCTCGCCCATTCCTGCGCCGATCTGCCGAAGCCCGACGCCATCGTCCCCGTTCCCCTGCACTCCACCCGGCTGCGCGAGCGCGGCTTCAACCAGTGCCAGGAACTGGCCCGCCCGCTGGCCGACGCGCTCGGCGCGCCGCTCATGCCCGAACTGCTGCGCCGCCAACACCCCACCCGCCATCAGGTGGGCCTGAGCGAAGCCGAACGCCTCGCCAACCTCGAAAGCGCGTTCCTCGCCACCCCACAGGCCCGGGGCAAGCGCATCCTGCTCGTCGACGACACCTACACCACCGGAACCACCCTGCGCCGGGCCGCCGGCGCGCTGCTCGACCCGCACGCCGGAGCCGCCGCCGTGGACGTGGCGGTCGTCGCCAGAACCCCGCGTGAAAAGCTTGATTTCCAGTACAGTTGGAGCTCCCGCTCCGGAGACAATTGATCAACCCACCGACTGCGGAGGCGTTTCATGTTTGGACGAACCCTGATGACGCTGGGACTGACGGCGCTGCTCGCCCTCCCGGCCCACGCCGGCTTCGGACTGGTTCTCCCGGACAGCCCCATTGTGGACGATCCGGAAAAGAAATCCGTCAACCTCGTCATCTGCGCGCTCGACCCGGCGACGGGCGAGGGCATCCCCCTCGAACGTCCGCAGGTCTTCTCGGCCCTGCGCTACAGCGGCGAAACGGTCGATCGGAGCGAACACCTTTCCGTTCTTGAAGAAATCAACGCCTACGGCGCACGCGCATGGACCACGAACATCGTCCTGCCCCACCCCGGCGTCTACCAGTTCATCATGCAGACCAAGACCGGCTGGCTCCCGGAACAGGACAAGTTCGTCCAGCACATCGTCAAGGTGCAAGTTCCCGCCTACGGCTCTTCGGAAGGCTGGGACAAGCCCGCCGGAATCAGCTTTGAAATCACTCCCCTGACCCGTCCCTTCGGCCAGTGCGCGGGGATGGCCTTCACCGGACAGGCCCTGTTCGACGGCAAGCCGCTCCCCGGAGCGATCGTGGACGCGGCCTATCTCGACCCCGTGTTCAAGCCCAACGTCACCCAGCCCGAAGACCCCAACGCGCTCCCGCAGGACGAGGCCGCCGACAAAGCCGACAAAACGCCCAAGAAGAAGGAAAAACGGCCCGTCCCGCAGCCCCTTTCCACCTTCGGCGACGTGCAGCAGCTCAAGACCGACGCGCAGGGCGTGTTCACCTTCGTCTGTCCCTATACCGGCTGGTGGGCCTTCTCCACGAGCACCACGGGCGATCCCCTGCAAGACCCGGAAGGCAAGCAGAAGCCGCTGGAAATCAAGGCCACGTTCTGGGTCTACATCAGCGACTGCGCCAAGGCCTCGCAAGGAAAGAAGTAGCCATGCGCACAGCCGCGTTCCACGTCATCGATCGGGCCACATGGCCCCGGAGCGGACATTTCGACTATTATGTCGAAAAAATCCATTGCCGTTACGACCTCACCGCCAACCTGACGATCACCCGCCAGCTCCGGCGCGTAAAGACGCTCTGCCTGCGCTTCTACCCGACCCTGCTCTACCTCGCGGCGCGCGCCGTCAACGCGAACCGGGAATTCCGCATGAGCTTCGACGCCGACGGCGTTCTCGGGTACTGGGACTTCGTCAATCCCTCCTATACGATCTTCCATGACGACGACAAAACCTTCTCGGACGTCTGGAGCGACTACGAGGAAGCCTTTCCCGCCTTCTACCGGAACGTCCTGCGCGACATGGAAACCTGCAAGGACGTCAAGGGCATCCTCGGCAAGCCGGACAAGCCGCCGAACTTCTGCCCCATGTCCGCGCTGCCGTGGCTGAGCTTCACGGGCATGACGCACGTCCTGCCCGCCTCGCCGCCGTTTCTGTTTCCGATCATCGCGTTCGGCAAATATTTCTCCCAAGGCGACGAAACGCTCATTCCGGTATCCGTTTCCGTCCACCATGCGGCGGCGGACGGCTACCACACCTGCAAGCTCATCAACGACATGCAGACGCTGGCGGACGCGGCGGAAGACTGGCTGACCGGAACGGCATGAGAAAACCGGCGCTTCTTCCGGTTCCGGGAACGCCGGGCTTGCTTTTTTTCGTCTTCGTCCTTACCCTATACAATGCAAAACCCAACCTTACGGCAGGATACATCTGCCCAACCATCCAGAGGACACATCATGCCCAAATCGTTTTTTGCCTGTCTCAGCGCCGTTCTGGTTCTGGTCATGCTGGCTTTCGCCTACGGCGAGGCCGACGCCGCCCGCATCGGCGGAGGCCGTTCCTTCGGCGGACGCCCGTCCATGAGCCAGCCTTACACGAAACCGCTGCCCTCTAATCCTTCCTCCTCGTTCAGCCAGCAGACCAACCGTCAGAGCCAGCAGGCGGCCGCCGCCGCTTCTCCGGCGGGGCGCGGCCTTTTCGGAGGCATGGGCGGCATGCTCGGCGGTCTGCTCGCGGGCAGCCTGCTCGGCTCGCTGCTCTTCGGCGGCGGCTTCAACGGCGGCGGCTTCCTCGACATCATCCTGATCGGCGTCATCCTGTTCATCGCGTTCAAGTTCTTCAGCCGCCGCCGGGCCGCGACGCAGGGCGCGGGCCAGCCCAACGCGGGCAACTTCGATTCCTTCCGCAGTGAGCCCACACCCGACCCCGTGCAGCAGCGCACCGCGACGCCCCAGAGCAACAAGGGCGGATTCGACTGGGACGCCCTGACCACGCCCACCGGCGCGAGCCAGCAGCTGTATCAGGACGCCGTCAAGAAACCGGCCGACTTTGACGAAGAAGAGTTCCTGCGCGGCGCGAAGGCTGCCTATGCGCGTCTGAACAGCGCATGGGACAAGCGCGACCTCGCGGACATCGGGCAGTTTTCCACGCCCGCCTTCATGCGCGAAATCGAGCAGCAGGCCGCCGAGGACAAGACTCCCGGCAAGACGGAGATCATGCTCGTGAACGCCTCTCTCGTCGGCGTGGACAGCGTGGGTTCCGAGCAGATCGCGCAGGTCTACTTCAACGTGCTGCTCCGCGAGGATCCCTCGCAGGAAGCGCCCGTCGAAGTCCGCGAAATCTGGCACTTCACCCGCCCCTCCTCCGGCGACGGCAACTGGAAGCTCGACGGCATCCAGCAGGTGGACAACATGTAGGAAGATGAAGATTGGGGAGGGGAGAGGGAACCCTTCTGAAGAAGGGCTTCCCTCTCCCCTCCCCAAACCCCACCCCCCTCCCTCCGAAGACTTTCATAAACGGGGCGGACGGCGGGCGGGGCGGCGCAAGGGCTTATTCCTGACGCCGGTTTCCCGGTTACGCAAAAGACCTGAACGGTTCCCGTTCAGGTCTTTCTTTTGGGATATGGAGTTCCGAGGGAGGCTCTCTGCAAGCTGCCCTGAAGGTGTGACCGTCGTTTTCCATGAGACGGAGGATGGGGTACGGAAGCCTTTCGTCTCTTTTTAGAAGAAATGCGGAAAAAGCCTCTCATCCGTTCGAGAGAAAACCCGGCAAAAAGGATTCGATAACGTCGAAATTCTTTGAAATGGGTGGGGTGGGGAGAAGGGAGGGAGAAACGTTTTTCAAAAAGTTTCTTCCTCCCTTCCCCAATCTTCCTTCCCGCACCGCCCCAACAACATTTCCAAAACGGCGTCGGCCTCCAGAGCGGCAGCCATGACGACGCGAGGAGCGAGGGGCGGCATGTCGGGGCCGATTTCGCTGGCATGATCCCCGACCACGACGAGACGCCCGCCGAGCCTGCGGGCGGTCATGGGCGCGCCGCCCCATCCCGCCATGCCGGACGCGGACACCACCCGGAATCCACCCAGAAGCAACGCCTCGACAAGCGTCTTTTTTGTTCCCGGATCGTCCACGGCCTCGACCACGACGTCGCACCCGGCGAACAGCGCGCAGGCAGCCGCGCCGTCCAGGGCCCGCCGTTCAAGCCGCAACGCTGCGGACGGGTTCAGTTCCCGTAAGACCTCCCCAATCGCCTCCACCTTGGGAATCCCCAGATGGCGCGGAAAAAAATGCTGCCGATTCAGGTTGGAGAGCGACACCACGTCCGGGTCCGCAATCACGAAGTCCCGAATACCCGTCCGGGCCAGAAACACCGCGCAGTTTGAACCAAGCCCTCCCGCTCCCGCCATGCCGATGCGCGCCGACGCCAGCACCCGACGCCGTTCCGCCGAAAGATGCCCCTCCAATACCGCGTCCCAACTGATGTTCTCCATTCCGATTCTCCAATGGGCGGCTACGGTTCCCGCAGAGGCCCGCACAGTCCACGGCACTCCCTTGAGAACACGCCGACGTTCCCCTTATCGCAAACTTCCAACCATTCACAATATATTTAATTCATTGCATTATATACATAATAGCGTCATCATCAACAAGATGGGGAACGCCGCGAACAGGGATTCGATAAAGTCGAAAGTCTTTGAAAGGAAGGGGGTAGGGTTT
>CAUHBW010000057.1 GCA_959604115.1 uncultured Bilophila sp.
GGGCGGTAGCCCCCTTGCCGCCGGAGGCCCCCCGCCGGGAGGCGTACTCCTCCCACCCCCGCGCGCGAAGCTTGCAGGCGGGGCACTCGCCGCAGCCGTAGCCCCACGGATGCAGATCGGCGCGATCCCCGAGGTAGCAGGTGTGCGTTACGGTGCGGACGGCCTCCACGAACGGCGCGCCGCCCTCATGCTCCGCAAGCTCCCACGTGCGGGCCTTGTCGAGCCACATCAGCGGCGTGTGGACCACGAAACGCGAGTCCATGCCGAGATTGAGCGCCACCTGCATGGCCTTGATCGTGTCGTCGCGGCAGTCGGGATAGCCGGAAAAATCGGTTTCGCACACGCCCATGACCAGATGCCGGATGCCCTTGCGCCACGCCAGCGCGGCGGCGGCGGTGAGGAACACGAGGTTGCGCCCCGGCACGAAGGTGTTGGGGATGCCCTTTTCGTTGAAGGAGATTTCCATGTCGCTGGTCATGGCCGTTTCCCCGATCTGGTTGAACAGGCCGAGGGAAAGAAGCGTGTCCTCCCCGAGCTTCGCGGCCCACGATGCGGGCAGGGAGGCGTCGGCGCGGACCGCGTTCAGCATGTTTTGGCGGCACGCCATTTCGACGTGGTGACGCTGCCCGTAGTCGAAGCCGACCGTGGAAACGTCGTCGAAACGGTTGAGCGCCCAGCCGAGGCAGGTGGCGGAGTCCTGTCCGCCGGAGAAAATGACGAGGGCCGAAGAAGGTGTGCTGGTCATCTGCATATCCTGAAAAAAGTTCGTTGTCGTACGGAACCGGTGCTACCGCAGGGAATGGGAGCTTGTAAAGCGCGCGAGTTGTGACGTAGTATGGGCGCACGCCGCCGCACGGGCGGCGAAGTGGCTTCCGGCAACGCCCGGACGCCTTTTCGACACCTGCGCGCCGGGCTTTCCGGCGCGAACGATACTCACGAGGTACGACGATGTCCCAAAGCACGCTCCCCTGTTGCGCACTCATCCTTGCGGCGGGCAAGGGCACCCGCATGCATTCCAGGAAGCCCAAGGTGCTGCATACCATTCTGGGCGAACCGCTGCTCGGCCATGTGGCGGAGGCGCTGCGTCCCTTGTTCGGCGAGGCCGTGTGGGCCGTTATCGGACACGAGGCCGATATGGTGCGCGCCGCGTTCGCGGAACGCGAACTGCGTTTTGTGGAGCAGAAGGAACAGCTCGGAACCGGGCACGCCCTGATGGTCGCGATGCCGGAACTGAAGGCGGCGGGAATGAAGAAAGTCCTCGTGGTCAACGGGGACACGCCGCTGATCACCACCGACGCGCTGCGCGACTTCATGTTCTACGCCGAGGGCGCGGACGTGTCCGTGGCGACGCTGACGCTGGAAAATCCCGGCGCGTACGGGCGCATCGTCAGGAAAAACGGCGAACTGCGCGCCATCGTGGAGGCCAAGGACTTCGACGTCGCCGTGCACGGCGAGCCCACCGGGGAGATCAACGCGGGCATCTACATGCTCAACCTCGAAGCCGTGGAACGCCTCGTGCCCAAGCTGAACAACGAGAACAAGAGCGGCGAATACTACATCACCGACCTCGTGGGCATGGCGGTGGCCGAGGGCATGGTCGTGCGCGGCCTGTCCTGCGGGAGCGATCCCAACCTGCTCGGCATCAACAACCCGGCGGAACTGTCCGCCTCCGAGGAACTGCGGCGGCGCGCCATCGTCGAGGAACGGCTGGGGGCGGGCGTGGTCATCCACGGCCCGGACATGGTCCGCATGGGGCCGTTCGTGACCGTCGAGCCGGGCGCGGAGCTGTTCGGGCCCTGCGAACTGTACGGGCACACCCGCATCGCCTCGGGCGCGGTCATCGAGTCGCACTGCGTCATCAGCGACAGCCGCGTGGAGGCCGGGGCGGTCGTCCATTCCTTCTCGCACATGGACCACGCCGTGGTCGGCCCGGACTGTCTTGTGGGGCCGTATGCCCGCCTGCGTCCCGGCGCGGTGATGGAAAAGGCGTCGCACATCGGCAATTTCGTGGAAATGAAGAAGGCCCGTCTCGGCGAAGGGGCCAAGGCCAACCACCTTACCTATTTGGGCGATGCGGAAATCGGCGCGCGCACCAACATCGGCGCGGGGACGATTACCTGTAACTATGACGGCGTCAACAAATACAAAACCGTCATCGGCGAGCACGCCTTCATCGGCAGCAACACCGCTCTGGTGGCCCCGGTCACGGTGGGCGCGGAGGCGCTCGTCGGCGCCGGGTCGGTCATCACCAAGGACGTGCCGGAGCGCCAGCTGGCCGTGGCGCGTGGAAAACAGGTGAATCTGCGCCGCAAATAGATTGACTTGCCTTGTGATTCCTTCTCGTTGAACCTGCGGATGCCGCCCCCTGCGGCGGCGCTCCATAAAGGATGCGGGAACAGGGGCATCAGAGTCTTGAAGAACGGCGGATATTCCGTTACTGAAAGGACATCTGCGATTGACGCACTGACCGGATCAGAGATTCCCGACAGGGCGGCCCCTTGGCGCGCCTTGCGAAAAACGTGTACCGAATCCGTTTCTTCCCACCCTCAATCTTGCCATGATACGGCAAAAAGAGTAGAGTCTTTGCATGGAACTTTTTGATCTCTTGGAAACCCGTGTGGTTGAGCTTCTCGGGCAGATTGATACCCTTCGCGAGGAAAACAAGGCCTTGCAGGAAAAACTTACCGCTCTCGACGAGAAGAACAAGACTCTTGATGAGGAAAACAAAAACCTCAAGGAGTCTCTGGAGCAGGAGCAGCACACCAAGGAAGAGATTAACGGCCGCATCGATACGTTGCTCTCGACGATTCGCGAGTTCACGACCGAAGCGTAACCGACCGATACCTGTATGCACAGCTTTCAGCTCAATGTCCTGGGAATGGACATTTCCTTCCGCACGGATGCCGATCCCGCTCGTATCGATCGGGCGCAGGCTTTCGTCGAGAAGCAGTATGAGAGATTGAAAAACCAGGGAGGGCAGTTCAGCAGGGAAAAACTGCTGGCGCTTCTGGTTTTGGGAGTTGCAGACGACTTGTTGCAAACACAGCAGCAACTCGGCGATGTGGAGACACGCCTCGCCCACTTGCTGAAGCTTATAGAGAAAACGGATTAATTGTTCACGGAGTGTTCCCTGGAGCGTGCGTGATCCCCATATTGGTGCTGACCTCACAAGCATATTGAATGGGAACCAAGCGATGGATCGGTGTGCATGCCCGACGTGTCGGGAAGTCTGAAGATCCACCCACGGTTCCCCCCTGGGAAACCAGGTTTTGCACCGGTATCTGGACACGGCGCTCCGGGGTCATTTCTGGCGTCCTTCGTCGCGACCCTGCGGCAGACGGATCCGTGTTTTCGACGGTGTGCGGATCGCGTTGTCCCCTTCCCCAGAAGAATGTCCTCCCTCGTCTTGGACGAGGCCGCCGTCCGGCGGTTTCGCATCGCGTGAACGGGCTTGAGCCCGACACTATAAAGGGAGGGGATTTATGGAATTTTTTACCGCCTTGTGCGTCATCGCGGCGATATGCGTCAGCGGGGGCGTCGGCTTCTATCTCAACAAACATCTCAATGCCAAGCGTATCGGCGACGCCACCGAGCTGGCTACCCGCATAGTCGAAGAATCCCGCAAGGAAGCGCAGGCCCAGAAGAAGGAAATCCTTCTTCAGGGTCAGGACGATCTGTTCAATCAGAAGCGCGAGCTCGAGCACGAATTCAAGGAGCGCGAGCGCGAACTGAAGGCCCGGGACCGCAAGTTGCAGGAACAGGGCGAACGCCTTGAGGAAAAGCTCGAAAAGGCCACCGAAAAGGAACACGAGCTTCTCAGCGTCGAAAAGGATCTCTCCAAGAAGGAACGCAAGCTCGCCGAGCTTGAGGAATCCCTCAACGAACGCATCGACGAGCAGGAGCGGCGGCTGCAGGAAGTCTCCGGCCTGACCGCCGAGGAAGCCCGCCAGCGTCTCTTCGCCGAAATCGAGTCCCGCACCCGCCACGAAGCCGCCAAGATGATGCGCCTCATCGAAGCCGAGGCCCGCGAAACCGCGGACCGCAAGGCCAAGGAGATCATCGCCTGCTCCATCCAGCGTTACGCCGGCGACTACGTGGGCGAGCATACCGTCACCGCCGTGACCCTGCCCAGCGAAGACATGAAGGGCCGCATCATCGGCCGCGAAGGCCGCAACATCCGCGCGCTGGAAGCGGCGACCGGCGTTGACCTCATCATCGACGACACCCCCGAAACGGTCATCCTGTCCGCCTACAGCCCGCTGCGGCGTCAGGTCGCCAAGATGGCTCTCGAACGGCTCATTCAGGACGGGCGCATCCACCCGGCCCGCATTGAGGACGTGGTCCACAAGTGCGAGCAGGAACTGGAAGTGCAGATCCGCGAAGTGGGCGAACAGGCCACCTTCGACGCCGGGGTCCACGGCATCCATCCCGAGCTCGTCCGCTATCTGGGCCAGCTTCGCTACCGTACCAGCTTCACCCAGAACGTGCTTCAGCACTCGCTGGAAGTGTCCGCCCTGTGCGGCATGATGGCCGCCGAGCTGGGCATGGACATCAAGAAGGCCAAGCGCGCCGGTCTGCTCCACGACATCGGCAAGGCCGTCGACCACGAGGTCGAAGGCCCGCACGCCCTCATCGGCGCGGACCTCGCCAAGAAGTTCAACGAAAGCAAGGAAATCCTGCACGCCATCGCCGCGCACCACGAAGATCAGCGTCCCGAAACCGCGCTGGCCGTGCTCGTGCAGGCGGCGGACTCGCTTTCCGGGGCCCGTCCCGGCGCGCGCAAGGAACTTCTGGAAAGCTACGTCAAGCGTCTGGAAGACCTGGAAAACATCGCCTCCGAATTCGACGGCGTGTCCAAGGCGTACGCCATTCAGGCCGGGCGCGAAATCCGCGTCATGGTCAATTCGGAAAACGTTGACGACGATCAGACCTACATGCTCTGCAAGGGCATTACCGGCAAGATCGAGGAAAACCTTACCTATCCCGGCCAGATCCGCGTGACGGTCATCCGCGAGCGCCGGGCCGTCGGCTACGCGAAGTAGTCGACAGCACTCGTCGATTCAGAGGAGGGAACTTCGGTTCCCTCCTTTTTTTGTGCCCGAAGCCGGGCGGAAGGGAACGCCTCGGCGCGGCGGCGGACTGTGCCGTTCGCGCGCCGTCTGGTGCGCCGTTCGTCCGCCGGGAATCGTTTCGGGGTATCGGTCTGCGGTTTTTCTGACGGTCGCGTCGGCGTTCAGGCCGAATTCACCGTGCCTTGATCGGCGGAAGAACTTGCGGGGAAATTGATGGTGCGGTGCCGGGTTTTTCAGGGCGTAATGCGTGGATGAAGGGGGAAGGGAACCGTTTTGGAATATTCAATGCATTTGCCGTGTTGCATCATTTTACATTGCGGAGGGAAAAACGGAGGTTCCCGCAGCGATGGCTCTTGTGAGGCCGACGCGCGTTGAAGGAAATTACAGAAATGTAGATTATGGATTGTTTTCTACATTTTTGTATAAAAGAAAGAAAAAGAGTGGGATTCAAATTGGTTGAGTGATCAATAAACCGGACAAAGACATGGGGAAGGACTCCGATGGACTAATAAAAAACTGTAGTTTTAAGAGGTTGTAAAAAACTACCAAAAGGTGGAAAAATGGGCGCATCCCGTGCCCGTTCAGGGCACGTGCGCGTTTCGCAAAGGGGTATTGCACGTATTTGCGAAAAAGAAACCTATGATTTAGCCATGTTGTGGATGCGCAAAAGAGCGTGAGGCACCCTCGAATCATGTTGGCCCCATTTTTGCTCTATTCCGGGCATCAACATTTTCGAGGAGTGACCCCCATGAGTTCCACCACTGTCCGTGAAACGGCCCTTGACGATATCTCCGTTGTCCAGCCCGTTGCGCCGCTTGCCTCTCCCGAGCCGAGCAAGTCGCTTGCCGCCGGGTACGGCCGCGACGTGTTCAACACGCGCGTCATGCGCCAGCGTCTCCCCCGCGACGTCTACGACCGCCTCATGCAGACCATGACGCGGCGCGTTCCGCTCGCGCCCGCCGACGCCGACGTCATCGCCGGGGCCATGAAGGACTGGGCACTCGAACACGGAGCCACCCACTACACGCACTGGTTCCAGCCCATGACCGGGCTGACCGCCGAAAAGCACGACGCCTTCCTCTCTCCCTCGCCGGACGGTCAGGTCTTCGGCGAGTTTTCCGGAAAGATGCTCATCAAGGGTGAGCCGGACGCCTCCTCCTTCCCGTCCGGCGGCATCCGTTCGACGTTCGAAGCCCGCGGCTACACGGCGTGGGATCCCACGTCCCCCGTATTTCTGCTTGGCGACGATCATGGGCGCAAGACCCTGTACATCCCCACGGTGTTCTATTCCTACACCGGCGAGGCCCTCGACCGGAAAACGCCGCTCATGCGCTCCGTCGAGGCCGTTTCCGCACAGGCCCTGCGCATCCTCCGCCTGCTCGGCAACACGACGGCCACCAGCGTTCAGGCGATGGTGGGTTCCGAGCAGGAATATTTTCTTGTGGACCGGCGTCTCTACATCCAGCGTCCCGACCTCATGATGTGCGGCCGCACCCTGTACGGGGCCAAGCCCGCCAAGGGGCAGGAGATGGAGGACCATTACTTCGGCAGCATTCCGAGCCGCGTGCTGGCCTACATGCAGGACGTCGAGCAGCGTCTCTTCGCGCTCGGCATCCCCGCGCACACCCGGCACAACGAAGTGGCTCCCGGCCAGTTCGAGCTCGCGCCCGTCTATGAGGACGTAAACATCGCCACTGACCACAACATGCTGACCATGGAAGTGATGCGCCGCACCGCCCGCCGCCACGGCTACGTCTGCCTGCTGCACGAAAAGCCGTTCGCGGGCGTGAACGGGTCCGGCAAGCACAACAACTGGTCCCTGTGCGACTCGGACGGGCACAACCTGCTGAATCCCGGCGAAACGCCGATGAAGAACGCCCAGTTCCTCGTGTTCCTCGCCGCCGTGCTGCGCGCCGTGCACAAGCACGGCGTCAATCTGCGCCTCGGCATCATCGGGGCCAGCAACGACCACCGTCTGGGCGCGAACGAAGCGCCGCCGGCGGTCCTCTCCGTCTACCTCGGCGAAAGCCTGTCCGACGTCATCCGGTCCATCGCCTACGGCAAGGAAGCCGAGGGCGGCAACGTGGCTCCCATCGAGATCGGCGTGTCCGTACTGCCGGAAATCCCGCGCGACCTGTCGGACCGCAACCGGACCAGCCCGTTCGCCTTCACCGGCAACAAGTTTGAATTCCGCGCGCTCGGCTCCTCCCAGAACATCGCCACCGCGAACATTTCCCTGAACGCCGCGATGGCCTGCGCGCTGGACGACATCGCCACCATGCTGGAGGCCGAACTCGCCAAGGGCACGCCCCTCAACGCGGCCATTCAGGGCCTGCTCGCCAAGCTCTTCGCGGAGCATATGCCCATCGTGTTCGACGGCAACGGCTACAGCGACGAATGGCTTGCCGAGGCCGAAAAGCGCGGCCTGCCCAACCTCAAGGACACCGTCGCGGCCCTCGCCCACTACGGCGACAAGGACGTGATGGACGTCTTCGATCGCCACAATGTACTGAGCCCGCGCGAAATGCTGTCCCGTCAGGAAATCCTGCTGGAGAGCTACACCCATACCATCGCCATCGAAGGGCACGCCGCCCTCAAGCTGGGGCGGACCCGCATCCTGCCCGCCGCGCTGGCCTACCAGACCAGATTGGCGGACGCCGTCTCCGCCGCCGCGTCCCTCGCGGGCGATGCGGAACCCGAGAAGGCGTTCTTCCTGCGGGTACGCGGGCACGCGTGCGGCCTCATCGCCGCGCTGGACGCGCTTGAGGCCATTCTCGACGCGCCGTTCGGCGCAACCGCGCTCGAGAAGGCCGAATACGCCCGCGACAAGGTGCTCCCGGCGATGAATGCGTGCCGTGAACATGCCGATGCGCTGGAATGCCTGTGCGCCAATCACGATTGGCCCTTGCCGAGCTACGCCGAGCTGCTGTGGCTCCACTAGACGGCCTGTCCGGGGAGGGGCGCGCCTCCTTCCCGGTTCCCGGAAACGGGAGCGCGCTTTGCGTGTCTTGAAGGCGGACGCCGTCCGCCGGAAGGGATGTCCCGATTGGGGATGCCGTCCGGGCGTGGGGCCCTTTCTCCGGTGACGATTTCGTGTGCAGTATGACGGTTGCGGAGAAAAGGACGGAAAGGGAGGTCTTTCGCGGAAAGGCTTCCCTTTTCCCGGTTCGGGATGTTTCGGGCTTGCGCATTCGGGAAAGACGAGAGAGGCAGCCTCTTCCCGAAGGAAAAAACTGCCTCTCTACTCCCACCCTGAAACATTTTCAGGACAGGACTTGCATACCCGCACTGGGCAAAAAAAGCAAGATGCATATCGAGTTCCGTTTTCTGAAAAAACGTCGTGAACGTCCGGGCATGGGAGTGCGGCGCGCCGGTGTTTCTTGATGTCGCGCGTGCCTTGAAGAGATGGGGAAGCGTCCTTTGCGGCGCGTGTTCGGGGTCCCGTTCCCGGAGGTTCCGGAAGTGCGGGACGGTTTTTCAATGACAGGGGGTATCCATGAAGTTCACCAAGATGCAGGCCGCCGGAAACGATTATGTGTACATGGAGGCTTTGCGGGCTCCTATTCGGAATCCCGGCGAGCTGTCCCGCCGCATCAGCGACAGACATTTCGGCGTCGGCAGCGACGGCCTGATCCTCATTTGTCCGCCCACCGATCCCGGCGCGGCGGATTTCCGCATGCGGATGTTCAACGCGGACGGCACGGAGGCGGAGATGTGCGGCAACGGCATCCGCTGCGTGGGCAAGTACGTGTACGACAACGGGCATACGGACAAGGAGCGGGTCCGCATCGAGACGCTCGCCGGCATCCTCACGCTCGGCCTGCACGTGGTCGACGGCAAGGTGGAGACGGTGACCGTGGATATGGGCGTGCCGCGTCTCGCCCCACGGGACATTCCCGTGGGCGATCCCGGAACCGATTTCATCAACCGTTCCCTGCGCGTGCAGGGACGCGAATGGAACGTCACCGCCGTTTCGATGGGCAATCCTCACGCCGTCGTGTTCACTCGCGGCATCGAAAAGCTGAACCTTCCGGAACTCGGCCCCCTGTTCGAGCATCATCCGCTGTTTCCCCGGCGCACGAACACCGAGTTCGTGGAGGTCATCGACCGCAACACCCTGAGCATGCGCGTCTGGGAGCGCGGCGCGGGCGAAACCCTCGCCTGCGGCACCGGCGCGTGCGCGTCCGTGGTCGCCGCCGTCCTGACCGGCAACGCCGACCGCAGGGTGCGTATGAAGCTCCTCGGCGGCGCGCTCGACATCGAGTGGGACGAGGCCACCAACCATGTGTTCATGACCGGCGGCGCCGTCACCGTGTTTACGGGCGATTATCTGGGGTAAGCCCCTCTCCAAAACTCCCCACTCCAAAGACTGTTTTTGGGGAAGCGTCGGGGGACGTTCCTTTACAGGCAATAACGGCGAGATTCCCGGACCTGCGCCGACCCATCCGAAAATCTGGGGACGAAGCGAGGCGGGGTTTGGGGTGGAGTGAGGAAACCGTTCTCCAGACAGGTTTCCTCTCTCCTCCCCAATATCGCCGCAACCATCAGGAGTATACCAATGGCACAGATCAACGAAGACTACCTCAGGCTGCCGGGCAGCTATCTTTTTGCGGACATCGCGCACAAGGTGAACGCCTATAGGGAAAAACACCCCGGCGTGGAACTGATCCGCCTCGGCATCGGCGACGTGACCCGTCCCCTGCCGCCGTCCGTCATCAAGGCGCTGCACAAGGCCGTGGACGAGCAGGCGACCGCCGAGGGCTTCCGGGGCTACGGCCCGGAACAGGGCTACCGCTTTCTGCGCGAAGCCATCGCCGAGGGCGATTTCGCCTCGCGCGGCGTGGCAATCGACCCCGACGACATTTTCGTCAGCGACGGCGCGAAGTGCGATCTCGGCAATTTTCAGGAACTGTTCGGACGCGAAAACGTCATCGCCGTGACCGATCCCGTGTACCCCGTCTATGTGGACTCCAACGTCATGGGAGGCCGCGCCGGAAAGCTCGCGGAAAACGGCAGCTGGTCTGGCATCGAGTATCTGCCCTGCACGGCCGAAAACGGCTTCGTCCCGGCGCTGCCGCTCAAGCGTCCCGACGTCATCTATCTGTGCCTGCCGAACAACCCCACGGGCACGGCCCTGAAACGCGCCGAACTCCAGCGTTGGGTGGACTACGCCCGCGCCAACCAGTGCCTGATCCTGTTCGACGCAGCCTATGAGGCCTACATCCGCGAGGACGACATCCCGCACAGCATCTACGAACTGGAGGGCGCGAAGGACGTGGCGGTCGAGTTCCGCAGCTTTTCCAAGCCCGCCGGATTCACCGGGCTGCGCTGCGGCTATGTGGTCGTTCCCGAAACCGTGAAGGCCCGCGCCGCCGACGGGCGGATGATGCCGCTCAAGCCGCTCTGGAACCGCCGCCAGACCACCAAGTACAACGGCTGCCCCTACATCGTGCAGCGCGCCGCCGAAGCCGTCTATTCGCCGGAAGGGAGGCGGGACGTGCGCGACAACGTGGATTATTACATGAAGAACGCCGCGACCATCCGCGACGGGCTGCGGGCCGCCGGGCTGGACGTCTACGGCGGCGTGAACGCGCCCTACATCTGGCTGAAGACGCCGGGCGGCATGGACTCGCGGCGGTTCTTCGAGGTGCTGCTGAACGGCCTCGGCATCGTGGGCACGCCCGGCGTGGGCTTCGGCCCGAGCGGGGAAGGCTATTTCCGCCTCACCGCCTTCGGTTCTCATGAGAACACGCAAAAGGCCATGCGCCGCATCGCCGAGGCGGGCCATTGGTCCTCGTGGGAGAAGTAGGGGAGTGAAGCGTTGGGGGAAGGGAGGAGGAACCTTTCTGAAGACAGGTTCCTCCTCCCTTCCCCCAAACCCCTTCCCTCCACCTTCCAAGACTTTTGACGTTATCGAATCCTTGTTCGTGCGTTTCTCCGTGCATGGCGCGAGAGGGGCGTGTTGTGGAAGAAAGCGGAGAGAGGAAAGGTCGTTTCCCCACCGCTTGACATCCCGCCCGCGTTGGCCTTAGGGTGAACCTTACGTTTTTTAAAGGAATCGCCAGATGTACTCGATGAACGCCGCCGTCTCCCTTTGCGAAGCCCCCATGAACTGGGGTCTTTGCTATTACTATTACTTTAGGGAAGGAAGCGGCGTGAGGACGTGCGTCTGACGGTGTTTCGTCGGGACAAGCGTTGACAGGGGCCGCGAACGGAGTGTTCGCGGCCCTTTTTGTTTTCCTTCAGCAGCAAATGGACAGAACGATGATCACATTGCAGGCTCCGGCGTCGAAGTCGGTATCGCATCGCATGGTTATGGGCGCGGCCCTCGCTCAGGGGGATTCCGTGGTGAGCCGCGTGCTCGAAAGCAAGGATCTTGAACGGACGATGGCGATCCTCCGGGCCGCCGGGGCGGGCATCGTGCGCGTCGGCGAAGGGGAATACGCGGTTTCCGGCGTCGGCGGGCAGCCGCGCGGCGGAGCGGTGGACCCGGTGTCCTGCGACGTCCACGAATCCGGTACGACCTGCCGTTTGCTGACCGCCGTGCTGGCCGCCGGGATGGGGCGTTTCCGCATCCACGGCGCGCCCCGCATGCACGAACGGCCCATCGGCGAGCTGACCGCCGCGCTCGAAAGCGTGGGCGTGTCCTTCGCCTTTGAAGGCAAGCCCGGTTTCCCGCCCTTCGTCATGCGGACGCGCGGGCTGGACGGCGGCGAACTGACCATCGGCATGGACGAATCCAGCCAGTACCTTTCCGGCGTGCTGCTGGCGGCTCCGCTGGCCCGGACCGATCTCGTCGTGAACGTCGGTGGGACCAAGGTGGTGTCGTGGCCTTACGTCGGTCTGACCTTGCAGGCGCTGGAGCAGTTCGGCGTTCCCTTCACGGTGGAACGGCGCGAGGGCGACGTCTGGAGCGTCATCGACTGGCGCACGCTGGAGGAGGCCGCGCCGGGCCGCATCCGTTTCCGCATGCGTCCCGCCATGTACCGCGCGGGCCGGTACCCCGTCGAAGGCGACTGGTCGGGCGCGTCCTATTTCCTCGCCGCCGGGGCCATCGGCACCCGTCCGGTGCGGATTGAGGGCCTGTGCGCGGATTCGTTGCAGGGCGACCGGGTGATGCTGGACATTCTGCGCGACATGGGCGCGAACATCGACGTCGAACCCGACGCCGTGACGGTCCATCCGTCCGAATTGCACGGCGTGAAGGCGGACATGAGCCGTTGCCCGGACCTCGTGCCCACCATCGCAGTGCTCGCGGCGCACGCCTCCGGCTCCACCCGGCTGTGGAACGCCGCGCATCTGCGCCTCAAGGAATGCGACCGCATCGCGGTTCCGGCTCAGGAACTGGGCAAGGTGGGCGTCCGCTGCGACGAGCACGACGACGGCCTGACCATCCACGGTGATCCGTCCCTGCCGTCGCGTCTGCGCTCGCTGGACGGCATCGACTTTTCGGCGCACGGCGATCACCGCATCGCCATGAGTCTGGCCCTGCTGGAGCTGCGGGGCGCGCGTCTTACGCTGGACGATCCGGCCTGCGTGGGCAAATCGTTCCCGAATTTCTGGGAATGCTGGGGAAAGGTGCGGGTATGAACGTGAACGCGGAGGACGGTTTTACGCCCCGGCGTCTGGTGGTCGTCGGCTGCCGGGGCCGTATGGGGATGCTGCTTTGCGCGCGCTGGAGCGCGGCGGGGCACGATGTGGTCGGTGTGGATCTTCCCTTGACCGATGAGGTGTTCGCAAGGGCGTTGCCGGGCGCGGCGGCGGTGTTTTTGTGTATCCCCGCCGGAGCGATGGCGGACGTGCTGCCGCGTCTCGTGCCGCATCTGGACGGCGCGCAGATCCTTGCGGACATCACTTCGGTGAAGATGCGGCCCCTGTCCCAGATGGAGGCCGCCTACGCCGGTCCGGTGGTGGGCACGCACCCGCTGTTCGGCCCCAAGCCGCAGCCGTCCGACCTCCGGGTCTGCGTCACGCCGGGGAAGGCGGCGACGAAGGCGGCTCTCGACCTCGTGGAGGGCCTTTTCCGGGACATGGGGTGCACGACCTTCCGTTCCACCGCCGAGGCCCACGATCGCGCCGCTGCGTCCATTCAGGGGCTGAACTTCATCACCAGCCTCGCCTACTTTGCGACCCTCGCGGAGCATGACGAGCTGTTGCCCTTCGTCACGCCGTCCTTCCGGCGGCGTCTGGAGTCCTCGCGCAAGCTGCTCACCGAGGACGCGCCTCTGTTCGAGTGGCTGTTCGAGGCCAACCCCATGAGTCAGGAGTCCATCCGCCAGTACCGTTCGTTCCTCAACGTGGCCGCAGGCGGCGACGTCAACGTCCTCGTCCAGCGCGCCGGGTGGTGGTGGAAGGAAGCCAGATAGGAAAGATTGGAGGGGGGAAGGGGAACCTTTCTCCAGAAAGGTTCCCCTTCCCCCCTCCAAACCTCCCCCTTTCCTCTTCAAAGACTTTTGACTTTATCGAATCC
>CAUHBW010000058.1 GCA_959604115.1 uncultured Bilophila sp.
GGAGGGGAAAACTTTCCTCAGAAAGTTTTCCCCTCCCTTCC
Organism: uncultured Bilophila sp.; assembly: GCA_959604115.1. Lineage (GTDB taxonomy): Bacteria > Desulfobacterota > Desulfovibrionia > Desulfovibrionales > Desulfovibrionaceae > Bilophila. The sequence goes on from CAUHBW010000058.1 coordinate 42, forward strand.
CCCGGTTTTCAACAACTAGTCAATCTTCGCAAAAGCGGCGGCGACGGCGCCACAGATGGGGCACTTGTCGCAGGGGCCTTCCTGAGTGTAGCCGCACACGGTACAGACGTAGAAGTCGCCCTTGATGGAGGCGGGATCGGCGAGAGCCTTCTTATACAGGTTGGCATGCACTTCTTCGACCTTGTTGACCATGTCGAAGTATTTCGCGATGCGATCCTGACCTTCTTCCTTGGCGTCGGCGATCATTTCGGGATACATCTTGGTGAATTCGTAGGTTTCGCCTTCGATGGCCGTCTTGAGGTTGGCGGTAGTGTCGCCGATCTTGCCCGCGTTGCGCAGGTGGGCGTGAGCGTGGATGGTTTCGGCTTCGGCGGCGGCGCGGAACAGTTTGGCAACCTGAGGCAGCCCTTCCTTGTCGGCCTGCTTGGCGAAAGCGAGGTACTTGCGGTTGGCCTGGGATTCACCAGCGAAAGCGTCCATCAGATTCTTGTCGGTCTTGCTCATGGGAAGTCTCCTTTTGTATGAAATCGGGTTATTTGAAATCTGTTGCTTGCGTTGTCAATCAGGAACGATTCCTGTTTATAGAAATCCGGTTCGCTTGTAAAGCCTTATCGGTACTTTTTTTGAAAAAAAATGCGTCCTCAAAAAAAATGCCTTGAATAAGAGGAAGATGGCTGACATGCTTGACCGGCGTGCGTTCCGACGCTACACCTTGTCCCTATGTCTGTCTCCTATTTCATTCCCGATCTGGAACCGGAAGCCTGTTACCGCTGCGAGGAAACCATCCGCCGCAGCCGGTTTATCGTCAGCCTTGCCCATACGCCGACCCCGGACGCGGCCAAGGCGTTCGTCGAGCGCATCAAGCGGGAATTCCCCGACGCCACCCACAACTGCTGGGCCTACGCCGCGGGCGCGCCCGGACAGACCGGCAAGGTCGGCTACAGCGACGACGGCGAACCGCACGGCACGGCGGGACGTCCCATGCTCACCATGCTCCTGCACGGCGGCGTGGGCGAACTGGCGGCGGTCGTCACTCGCTACTTCGGCGGCATCAAGCTGGGCACCGGCGGCCTTGTCCGCGCCTATCAGGGCATGGTCAAGCTCGGGCTGGAAACGTTGCCCACGCGCGAGCACATGATCCCCGCGCGCGTGGAGGTGGTGCTCGACTACCCGCACATCACCGTGTTCCGGCGTCTCTTGCCCGACTACCGGGCCACCGTGGACTCCGAAACCTTCGGCGTGGACGCGACGTACCAGCTTCTCCTGCCGGACCGGAACATCCCGGCACTTGAGGCCGCGCTGACCGAGCTGACCGACGGGGCAGTGCTCGTCACCCGGCTCGACGACGAGGAGCCGATCCCCGAAAACTCCTGAATCGTATAACCGCAGCGTAACACGTTCCATTCCGTTTGGATACGTTTCCGTGTCGAAAAATCGGTCTTCGCGCAAAGGCGAAAAGCCCTTCGGCGGCGGACCGAAAGGCTTTTCATAGAGGAAAAGGCTGACGCTAGGCGAGTTCGCCCACGGCCTTGGCGAACGCCCGCACCTGTTCTTCGGTGGTGTTGAAGCTGAGCATCCAGCGCACGGTATGGGCCACGGGATCGACCTCGTGGAACAGGTAATCTTCCTGCAACCGGGCGATGTGTTCGGGCTTCATGTTCACGAACACGCCGTTGGTGTCCACGGGATGGGCCAGTTCGACATGCGGCATGTCCGCGACGAGCGCGCCGAGCAGGCGGGCCATCGCGTTGGCATGGCGGGCGTTGTCGAGCCACAGGTCGTTTTCGAAATAGGCGATGTACTGGGCCGCGATGAACCGCATCTTGGAGGCCAGCAGCAGGTTCTGCTTGCGGAGCGTGGCGAAGTCGCGCACGAACGCCTTGTTGAAGATGACGACCGATTCCGCCATCATCATGCCGTTCTTCGTGCCGCCGAAACTCATCATGTCCACGCCGAGATCGCGGGTGACGGACCGGACGTCGCCGCCGAGCGCCGCAACGGCGTTGGCGATGCGCGCGCCGTCCATGTGCACGTACAGGCCGTTGGCGTGCGCCACCTCGACGATGGCCCGGATTTCGTCGGGCGTGTACACCGTGGCGACTTCCGTGGACTGGGTGAGCGCCACCAGCCCCGGCTGGCTGTGGTGCATGTCGCCGAGAGCCCCGAGATGGGCGTGGAGGGATTCGGCGGCGATCTTGCCGTGCACGGAAGGAACGGGAAGCATCTTGCACCCCACAATGGCCTCGACCGCGCCGCTTTCCGAGGTGTGGGTATGGGCCATGTCGCTGCACAGGACGGCGTTCCACGACCGGATCATGCGGTTGAACCCGAGAACGTTGGCCCCGGTGCCCAGCGGAACGAGGAACACGTCCACGTCTTCTCCGAACAGCTTTTTGAAACGCCGCTCGGCCTCGGCGGTCCAGGGATCGTCGCCGTAAGGCACCGCCGCGCCCACGTTGGCCCGGTTCAGGGCCTCCATGACGTTCGGATGCACGCCGCTGGTATTGTCGCTGGCAAAGGTCGCGTCCATATCGTCTCCTGAGAACCTTCTCACGTTACACGTTGCACCATAAACGGCGGGCAGACGACCGCCAGCCGCGAAGCGGCATGGATGCCGCCGAAGCCCACGCGCGCTCCGGCGGAAGAAACCTTTGAAGCGCGAACCGGTTCAAAGGCAATCCGTTCTAGGACCGGCGGCGCCGGGAGCATGCGTCCGCATAGACGGCCAGCGTCCGGTTGAGAAAATCGGCGTCGCCCAAGGTGGCGATGCGTTCGGAGCAGGCCGCCGCCAGTTCCCGACGCCATGCGGCATCCGTCGCGGCCCGGCGGAGCACGTCCGCCAGCGCGTCCACGTCGCCGGGCGGCACCAGCGCGGACGCGGGGAGCAGATCGGGCATGACCCCCACCGAGGTGGAAACGAGCGGCCTGCCGCAGGCCATGATTTCCAGCGCGGCCCGCGCGATGGTTTCCGACCACAGCGACGCGACCACGCCCACGTCCAGCGCGGACAGGCAGGCCGCGACGTCGGGCACCTTGCCGGTGATGGTCACGTTATTTTCCATCCCGGCCTCGCGTATCCACGCCTCCACCTCTTCCTGAAGCGTCGCCGTGGAAAAGCCGAGCAGAAGCAGCCGGATGTTCCGCATCCCCGAGTTCACGAGCCGGGACAGCGCGGCGATGGTTTCCCGCTGTCCCTTCACGATATCGAAGCGTCCGAGCAGCCCGAATACGCAGTCCTCGTCCGTGAAGCCGTACCGCGCCCGGACCGCCGCCCTGCCCTCGGGGTCGAAACGGAACCGCGCCGTATCCACGCCGCCCAGAATCGTGTACAGCCGATCGGCGGGCACGCGCATCTTCCCGGCGAAATGCCGGGCCATGACGGAGTTGGTGGCGACCACCGCGTCGGCCACCCGGGTATGCAGGATGCGGTTGGGAAGATTGCCCTTGGGCAGCCGCTGATCGCCGCGCGTGCGCACCAGCGCGTAGCCGCCCATGCCCTTGAGCAGCCCCCAGAACAGGAAAGACTCGCCCCGGTGGCAGTTGACCACGTCGGGCCGGAATCCGCGGATCAGCCGGGCCATGTCCCGGATCAGACCGGGAAACTCCAGCGGATTCTTGGCGTTGAGCGGCATGGCCAGCGGGCGGAGCCCCATGCTTTCGGCCTTCTCGAAGGTTTCGGTGCCGGCGAGGGCCACGACGCGGCTCTCATGCCCGGCGGCGTTGAGCAGACGCGCCAGTTCCAGCCCGTACCAGGCGGTGGCGTTGAACCAGCGGACATTGACGACCTGAATCGTGCGGAGAAAGGACATGGGCGTTCCGGGGAAAAAAGTTGACTTCCTGCTGTAGCACAAGCCCCGGACCGGGACAAGAATCCTCCGGACGCCAAAAACGGCGGCCCCAACGGACCGCCGTCTTCGCGAAAAGAGGAGTGGTGAGACCTTCCGGCCCTACATTTTGTTGATGTAGGCGGCGAGATCGAGAAGCTGCTTGTCGGAAAGCGGCTTCAGCACGTTCTGCATGCCGACCATCTTGCCGTCGGTATAGGTGCCGGTCTGGAATCCCTTCATTTTTTCCATAAGATCGGGAACCGACATCCCGGCGATGTCGTTGCCGTTCAGCGTGTGACAGGGCACACAGCTGTCGTAGAGGGTCGCGCCTTCGGACGGATTGCCGCCGTCGGGCCACGTCTGCGCCTGCGCCGCTCCGGCGGCAACAAGCAGGGGAAGCGCCATCACGCACGCGTATTTCAGGACACCACGCATAAACATTCCTCCTCGGAAAGAGCTTTGGTTTCCATCAGAATACGCCGCGCGAGCACGCAAACAATGATTATCAAAGAAGAAAAGGTCATCCTTTCTTCCGCAGGGCCTTGAGGCCGAGACGCCGGAAAAGGCTTTCCGCCTCTTCACGGCAAGGCTCGAACCCGCACCGCTCCAACACGTTCCGGGACGCGGCATTGTCCCGTTCCGTTTCCGCGACGACCTCGCGCACACGCGGCTGGTCCAGAGCCCACCGGGACAGCGCGCCGAGCGCTTCGGTCATGAATCCGCGTCCTCGAAAACGCGCATGAAGGCCGTACCCCACTTCCACGACGCCGCGTCCATCAGGAGGCGCCATGAAACAGGCGCTGCCCACGGCGGTCCGCTCCGCTTTCAGGATGATCTGCCAGCTCGTCATCCACGGGAACCCGTCCCGCCGCTCGTGCGCTTCGGCGTACAGCCCCCGCATGGCTTCCAGCGCATGCCCGTCCAACGGTTCCCCCAGAGCGACGCCGAGCGACCGCTCCAACCGCTCGGGGGCGTCAAGCAGCATGCCGAATTGTTCCGGCGTCAACGCACGATGCGGAGGCGTTCCGTTTCCAGCGTCGTCATCCGTGCAGCATCCCCGCGAGCGTGCCGAGGGCGTCGGCCAGAGCCTCCCGGGTGCGGACCCCGCCGAGGGCCAGACGCACGCCCTGCTCCGGCGCGGCGCGGTTGAGCGCGAACAGGTCGCTGTCCGCCACGATGATCCCGCGCTGCCGGGCGGCTTCCGCGAACGCCACCGCCGCCCACGGGTCCGGCAGCTTCAGCCAGCAGAAAAACCCCGTAGTCCGCGTCTCCAGCGGGAAGCCGTCCAGCAAACGCCGCGCCAGCGCGTTGCGTTCCGCCGCTTCCCTGCGCTTTGCCTCCAGCACCCGATCCGCCGTGCCGTTGCGTATCCACATGGTCGCCAGCTCCGCCATAAGCGGCGGGGCCATCGAAATCGTGTAGGAAACCGTCCGCTCCAGCTCGGCGTAGGCCGCGTCCGGCGGACAGAGATAGGCGATGCGCAGCCCGCCGCTCAACGCCTCGCTCGTGGAGGCGATGAAGCAGCACCGCTCGGGAGCCAGCGACGCCAGCGGAGGCAGGTTGTGCTCCAGCGACAGCGCGTACACGTCGTCCTCAATGATCATGATGTCGTAGCGGCGGCAGATATCCACCAGCTCCCGGCGGCGGTATTCGGGAATCTGCGCCAGCGTGGGATTCTGGCAGGTGGGCATCAGGTACAGGCCCTTGATCGCCCCGGCGCGGCAGGCCGCCTCCAGCGAATCCGGCAGCATGCCGCCCTGATCCATACGGATGGGCGTCAGGTTGAGCCGCAGGCGGCGGGCAAGCTGCTTGAGCAGCGGATAGCTGAGCTGTTCGGCGGCGATGCGGTCGCCGGGATTGAACAGCGAGGCCAGCACCGTCAGCAGGGCGTGCTGCGCCCCCGCGCACACGAGCAGATTGTCGGGCGACACCGCCAGTCCGTACCGGCCCGCCCAGAGCGCACCGGCCTCACGGTGCCGCAGCAGACCGCGCGGCTGCTGGTAGTTGCTCAGTTCCTTGAGGTCGGCGTAGCGGGAAAGTTCGGCCACGGCCCCATTCAGGTCAGGGTTCAGATACTCGAACGGCGCGATGAACCCCAGATCGCGCATCCGTCCCGGCCCCTCGTACACGTCCACGTCGTGGCACGGCGCGGCCACGAACGTTCCCCGCCCGGTCACCCCCACGGTCAGCCCGCGCTGCGCGGCTTCGGCGTAGCCCCGGCTCACCGTCCCGATGGTCACGCCGAGCGTTTCGGCAAGCTCCCGGTGCGTGGGCAGCGATTCGCCGGGCGCGAGCACGCCCTCCTCGACGCCCTGCGCGATGGCGTTCGCCACCAGCATGTACTTGGCTTCCGAAGGATGCTCCCGGGCCTGTTCCCGATACAAATCAAGCAGTTTCATGGCGTATTACGTATCCGAACGGACGTTGTCGAGGATGGCTTCGCGCCGGGCCTTGAGCGCGTCCAGCAGGGCCACCGTCACCCGGAGGCCGCCCTTGCCGCGCCCAAGGGACACGCCGGGCTTGGCCGTGCCGTGGTAGTCCGAACCGCCGCTGAGGCCGAGGCCGTAGCGCGCCGCCAGATCGACGCAAAAACGTTCGTCACGGGCGGAATGCTCGCTGTGGTAGGCCTCGATGGCTCCGAGGCCCGCTTCCTTGAGCTGGGGGATGATCTCGTCGAACCACGACGGCGGACAGCGGATCAGCATGGGATGTGCGAAGCTCACCACGGCTCCGAGGTTCGCCATGAGGCTGACGCCCTCTTCCGGCGAAAGCAGGGTGCGGGGCACGTAGGCCGCGCCGTAATAGCCCAGATACAGCTCGAACGCCTGCGGAAAGCCGGACACCACGCCCCGCTTCCGAAGCACCCGGGCGATGTGGGGCCGCCCGACCGATTCCCCCTTCGCCTCCTCCAGCACCTCGTCGTAGCTGATGTCGATGCCGAGAGCGCGGAGCTTGTCAAGCATCCGGCGGTTGCGTTCTTCCCGGTGCTCGCGGAGACGGGCCAGCGCCGCGTCCAGCGGGGCCGACTGTTTCGGAAGCCACAGGCCCAGCAGATGGATTTCCCCGTACCGTCCCTGCACCCCGAGTTCGCACCCCCGGATGACCTCGACCCCGAACTCCCGCCCGGCGGCCTCGGCCTCGGCCAGCCCGGAGACGGTATCATGATCGGTGATGGCAATCGCGGCGAGTTTCAGCGCGGCGGCCTTGCGGACAAGCTCGCGCGGGGAATCCGTTCCGTCGGACGCCGTTGTGTGGGTATGCAAATCGACAAAACGCGGCTGCATGCTTTCTCCTCATCGCCCCTCGCGGAGACGGGCGGCTTGTCCTCCGCTGCGGAAGGCGTTACACTCTACGACACTTTGTCAACACCGCGCCAAGGAGACGCTTCATGGCCCTGAATCCCGAACTGCTCGACCTGCTCGCCTGCCCCGTCTGCCGGGGGGAGCTGGAACCCGTGGACAACGAAAGCGGACTGGAATGCTCCGCCTGCGGGCTGGTTTTCCCCGTCCGTGACAATATCCCCATCATGCTTCAAGAGGAAGCCGTCCGCAAGGACGACTGGGATCGCGGACAGCGCAAGAAATCGTCCCGCTGACACGAAAGGCATGTTCCACCGGAGCATGCTTTTTTTGCGCCCGTCCTCCGAGCGGATTTCCCTTGAAACGTTCCGCCTTCCAAAAGCTCACTCCGCCGAAGGACGCGACCTTCGACAGAATCCGCGCCGCATTGCGGCGGACGGGCCGCCCGCTGTCCCGCCTTTCAACTTTTAAAGTTGAAACCCTCCGACAGACCGCGGCGGCACCCGTTCCCCCTGCGGGGACTGTTTCAACAGTCGCGCTCCGGAACGGGATACCGCAACGAAACGGACCCGCCGGCTTCGCCGACGGGTCCTCCTTTTTCCGTCGCGCGAAAGGCGCATCAATCCCTATAGAGCGGGAACACGTCGCTCTTCAGCGACATGCTGCCGAGGAATGTTCCCATATACCGGGCGTTGAGCGTCTTGATGTACGGAGCCGCGGCGTCGGGCGAAGCCGCTCCGCCGAAACGGACCTCGAACGCCTTGCTCGCACGCTCGCGGAACGCCTGCATCTGGTCGGAGTAGACGGGGAGCTGGCCCGCGCTCGACGCCAGCGAAGCGGGAAGGGGTTCGCGGTATTCGAGAATGATCTTGGCGCGGCTGAAATCCTCCAGAACGGCGAAACGCTGCGCCAGCCAGCGGAGGGAGGCCCACTGCTCCTTGTCCGCGAACAGCGGCGAGAAGGCGTCCTCCGCGCCGTTCACGATGCGGACGTTTCCATAAAAACTCTGCTCGCCGAACGTCGCACCCAGCGTCTGCTGCGCCAGCGGGCCGCTGAAGGTCAGCGGATCCCATTCCCAAGCGTTGTTCGGCACGACGGCGAGGGTCACGATCGCCATAGGCGAGGCGGCGTCCGTTCCGTACACGGACACGAAGGCTTCGGGGAACTGGTAGCCCTGATCCGTATTCAGGAACGGGCTGATCTGCCCTTGCGACAGCAACGGCAGTTCCTTCGCCCCGATGGTGACGTCGGGCCGCGCCGGGGAAACCACCGACGAGCCCTCGAATCCGCGATAAAACGGCGCACAGGCGGCGAGGAGGGCCACCGCGCACGACAGCAGGCACAAACGGACAGCGTTTTTCATAACAACCTCTCCAAAGGACGGTAAAACGACGCACAGGCGGCGGACGCCGCCATACGCAACAAAAGGCGCCATCACATCACTTTTAGGCCGCCTCGCCCCGGATCGCCACTTATAAGAACTCATTCCTGATAATATGCCGAAATCCGACGGAACGCCACTCCTTTTTTCCTCCCGGAAACGGATGGGCTTCCGGAGACGCTCCTTCCGCATTCGCCGCGACATCCGCGAACAGGCTCGGACGCAAGAAGGGCCGGGAAGTTCCCGGCCCTTCGGTGAAACGCTTAATTGGCCTGCTTGCGGATGAACGTGGGCAGCTCGATTTCCTCTTCCTCGAAGATGAACTCTTCGCGTCCGGGGTTGTGGGTCGCCTGTTTCGTCATCTGATCGCGATCGCGCAGGAACGTGGGCACGATGCGCTCCTCGTCGGAGAAGTTGCCCACGGTGCGCGGCATGCGCATGCGCGGGATCGCGTGCTCCTCGGCGTAGCTCTGCTTCTGGTAGTTCAGGCCGGAATGCGCGGGCTGCTGCGCCTGCGGCTGGGGAGCCGGACGCTGTTGCTGCGCGCGGACGGTTCCCACGTTGGCCTGTCCGCCCTGCACGGTCTTGGGCGCGGAAGCGCCTTCGATGCCCGTGGCGATGACCGTGATGCGGATTTCGTCCCCGGCGTTCTCGTCGCTGGCGCAGCCGATGATGATGTTGGTGTCGGCTTCGCCGAGCGCGTCGTTGATGTAGGCGGACGCGTCGTTGAATTCTTCGAACAGCAGATCCTCGTTGGCCGTGATGTTGATGAGCACGGCCTTGGCTCCGGCGATGGACACGTCCTCCAGCAGCGGGCTGGTGATGGCCTTGCGCGCGGCCTCAATGGCCCTGCCCTCGCCGGAAGCGACGCCCGCGCCCATCATGGCGAGGCCGGACACGCTCATGACCGTGCGCACGTCGGCGAAGTCCACGTTGATGAGGCCGGGCACGGTGATGAGGTCGGAGATGCCGCGCACGGCGCGGTGCAGCACGTCGTCGGCGCATTTCAGCATGTCGCTGAGCTTGGCTTTCTTGGGCGCGATGGTGAGGAGGCGGTTGTTCGGGATCGTGATCAGGCTGTCTACGTTCTCGCGCAGCTCGGCGATGCCCTGCTCGGCGGCGCGGGCGCGCTTCGTGCCTTCAAAGAGGAACGGCTTGGTCACGACGCCCACGGTCAGCGCGCCCATCTCGCGGGCGGCCTGCGCCACGATGGGGGCCGCGCCGGTGCCGGTGCCGCCGCCCATGCCCGCGGTCACGAACACCATGTCGGCGTCGCCGATGGCGTCCTTGATCGCGCCGATGCTTTCCTGCGCCGCGTCGCGGCCCACGTTGGGATCAGCTCCCGCGCCCAGCCCTTTGGTCAGTTTTTCACCGATCTGGAGCTTGATTTCGGCCTTGGAACGGAGCAACGCCTGTGCGTCCGTGTTCGCGCAGATGAAGGTCACGCCCTTGAGACCGGCCATGATCATGTTCTGCACGGCGTTACCGCCGCCACCGCCAACACCGATAACCTTTATATTCGCGGGGGGGGTATCCGCTTCGAACTGCATATCCATCATAGCTCCTCCTCAAAAAAAGAAAAACGTACTGACTGCCCAGACGTTACGAAATTTCGGAAAACCACTTTTTCATGCGCGACAGGATTGAGTTGAAGACGTTCCCGTCGCTCCGGATGCGGAACTTCTGCTCCATGCCTTCCTTCTCCGCGCCGAAGCGGAGCAGGCCCATGGCCGTGGCGAATTTCGGACTGTTCACCATATCCTTGAGGCCGCCCACGTTCCGGGGATACCCGATGCGCGTGGGCAGATTGAAGACCTGTTCGCCAAGTTCCTGGCAGCCCTGAATGAGGGCCGTGCCGCCCGTGAGCACCACGCCCGCGCCGATCATGTTTTTGAGGCCGGACCGCACCAGCTCCTGATCGAGCAGGGTGAGGATTTCCTCCATGCGGGGCTCGCAGATTTCCGCGAGCACTTGACGGGAAAGGCGGCGAGGCTCGCGCCCGCCCACGCTCGGCACTTCGATATACTCGTCGGGGCGTACCATTTCCGCAATGGCCGCGCCGTGCTTGATCTTGATCTTCTCCGCCGCCGCCATGGGCGTACGCAGGCCGAAGGCGATGTCGTTGGTAAGGTTCTGCCCGCCCAGCGCCAGCACGCCCGTGTGCTTGATGGAATCGTTGGCGAAGATGGCGATGTCGCAGGTTCCGCCGCCGAGATCGATGAGGGCGACGCCGATTTCGCGTTCCTCCTCGGTGAGCACGGCCTTGGCGGACGCGAGGGACTCCAGCACGATGTCGGACACGTCCAGACCGCTTTTGTGGCAGGAACGCACGATGTTCTGCGCGGAAGTGACCGCGCCGGTCACGATGTGGACCTTCACTTCCAGACGCACGCCGGCCATGCCGAGCGGATCGGCTATGCCGCGCTGGTCGTCGACGATGTATTCCTGCGGCAAAATATGGATGACTTCGCGGTCGAGCGGAATGGCGACGGCCTTGGCCGCGTCCAGCGCGCGTTCGATGTCGCGGGGGGCCACTTCGCCGCCCTTGACCGCGATCACGCCGTGGCTGTTGAATCCCTTGATATGGCTGCCGGCGATGCCCGCGTAGACGGAACGGATTTCGCATCCGGCCATCAGTTCCGCTTCTTCAAGCGCTCTCTTGATGGATTGCACCGTCTGCTCGATATTGACGACGACGCCTTTCCGCAAGCCGGTGGACGGACTCGTGCCGATGCCGACGATGTCCATTCCCCCGTTCTCGGAAGGTTCGCCCACCACCGCACAAATTTTGGTGGTGCCTATATCAAGACCGACTATCAGTTCAGATTTGGGCATGCGCTACTCCTTGGCGCGTTTCGCTAAACATGTCGGCATGCTGCGGTATCCCGACGATGCAAGATCAGACCCGGTTCCATCACCTCGGAAGGCCCTGCGACTCCACGTTCCGCCTTTCCGGCTTCAAAGCCCGTAACAGGCGGACCTTTTCGAATGCCGTTCCACAGTCTGATACCCCCGGATACAGCATATTTTCCGCGAAAAGTCTAGAAAAAACCGTATCTCCGTCAGGCGTCCCGAGGCTCCACGACCCAGACGCTGCCGTCCGCAGCCCAGACTTCCCGCGCCGTCTTCAGTTCCCCGCGCCGCGCCAGATCGGAAAGGACCAGTCCGAGCCGCCGCAGATTGGCGTCCCAGTCCTCGGCGGCGATGCACAGCACAAGGTTCCTGTTTTCGATGAAGACCTCGAATCCCTTGGCGGCGCTCACCCGGAACAGGGACACGCTCGCCATGTTCACAGGCAGGTGCGCGGCCTGAAACGCCCGGGAAAGCTCGTCCATCTGGGGGAGCAGTTCCTCCCCGCCGGGCAGGATTTCCAGCGTCGGCAGGGACAGGAAGTTCCCCACGTTGACGGGCGCGATGGTCTGCCCCTTGTTGTCCGCGTAGAACAGCACTCCGTCCTTGAGCATCCAGAAGGCGGGAATGCGCTCGCGGATGCGGATTTCAAAGGCGTCCGGCAGACGGCGTTTCACCGCCACCGAAGCGACCCACGGATTGTTCCGCAAGCCCTGCTCCACATCCGCGATGTTGACGGTCAGGCTGTTGACGCCCGGCTGAAGGTTCGCGGCCTTGAGGACTTCCTCCCGCGCGAAGTGGGTGGTGCCCCGGATTTCGATGCGCCGGATGGCGAAAAAGTCGCTGGTGGTCGCCAGCCGGTGCAGTTGCAGCCCGCCCAGCGCGAGGCCGACCAGCAGAGCCGCGCCGAGGCCGAGGCCGAGCGTCCAGCTCAGGGCCGTCTTCAAATGAGTGAAAAACGATCCTCCGCCCGACGACGAAGAAGCCTTCCCCCGCGAAGAGCTGGTGTAGCTGTTGCGGGTGGGCCGACGACTGTTGCGTTTCGACGAACTCAGGATACCCACAATTTCACTTCCGTCTGCAATTGAATCCCGAACCGTTCCCGTACGGCGTCCTGCGCCGAACGGATGAGCTCCAGCGCGGCGTCCGCGCTGCCCTTGCCCTCATTGACCAGAAAATTCGCGTGCCTGTCCGAGAAGCACATGCCGCCGAGGCGTTTGCCGCGAAAGCCCGCCTCGTCCAGCAGCCTGCCCGCCGACAGTCCCTCGGGGGGGTTTTTGAAGACGCATCCCGCGCTCCATGTTCTGACCGGCTGCACTCTGAGCTTGCGCTCGATGTTGTCCCGCATCGCCGTGCGGATGCCTTCAGGCTCCGCGCGCCGCAAGGCCAGCACCGCGCCCGAGATCAGAAACCACGGCTCGCCGCCGTCTTTCAGGCCGAACGAGCGGTATTCGCAGCGCACGTCGTCGCGTCCGAGCATCCGAAGCCCGCGCTCCGGCGTGAACACCTCCACGCAGCGCAGCACCGTGCCCATATCCACGCCGTGCGCGCCCGCATTGCCCGCCACCGCGCCGCCCACGTCTCCGGGGACGCCCGCCATGCCTTCCAGCCCGGACAGCCCGCGTTTCATGCACCACGTCAGCAGACGGGGCAGTTTCATGCCCGCGCCGACCCGGATCAGCCGGGTTTCGCCCTCTTCCCCCACCACCTCGGGTGCGCCGTCGATGCCGCAGCGCACGAGCAGAAGGGGAAGTTCGCCGTCGGCCGCGAGGATGTTGGTGCCGCCGCCGAGAGGGGCGACGCGGCCTCCTATCCGGCGCGCCGCTTCGGGAAGGGCTTCCAGATCAGCCGCCGACTCGAAGGCGGCAAGCGCCAGTGCGCGGCCTCCGAGGTGCAGGGAGGTCAAAGAAGCGAGGCTTGGGGCCTCAACGATCCGTAGCATCAGTTTTCCTCTTTCCGGTCTGTTTCACAGGAGATTGGCATGATTGAATAGTATTTTTTTGCGTGCCGGGGGTTTTCCGTGAGGCCATTTATAGATAATATATTATGTTTGTTCGTTTTTATAATTTCCGAGAGCGGGATGCCTCCGGCGGCCAAAGGGGCTGCCGCCCCTCTGGACT
>CAUHBW010000059.1 GCA_959604115.1 uncultured Bilophila sp.
CATCGGCGTGGCGGTCGAGGACACGAACGGCGTCATTTCGGGCAGGTGCAGGCGCACGGCCTCCACGTAGCCCGGACAGCAGGACGTGGTCATGAAGCGTTCGCCCTGTTCCATGCGCTCGACGAATTCGGCGGCCTCGCGTTTGGTGGTGACGTCCGCGCCCGAAGCCACTTCCAGCACTTCGGAGAAGCCGAGTTCGTGCAGGGCTTCGACCACCCGGTTGAGGCTGCCGGGGAACTGTCCGACGATGGCGGGGGCCATCATTGCGGTGAGGTGCTTGCCTTCCTTCAGCGCGGAAAGCACGTCCACGATCTCGCTGCGCTCGATGACCGTACCGAACGGGCAGGCCCGCATGCAGCGTCCGCAGCTGATGCACTTCGTGACGTCGATCTCGGCCCGTCCGTTTTCGCCCTTGTGGATGGCCTTGACCGGACAGGCGTCCTCGCAGGGGACGGACAGGCGGACGATGGCCTGATAGGGACAGGCGTCATGGCACATGCCGCAGTTGCGGCACTTTTCGGGATCGATGTAGGAACGCCCCTTGATGTGATGGATCGCGTCGAAATGGCAGGATCCGATGCACGGATGGGCGATGCAGTTCTGGCAGGCGTCGGTCACGTAGTAGCGCGCGGGAATGCACCCCTGACAGGCCGTGTCGCACACGGTCAGGATGGGGGCCGAAGGCTGTTCCCGCTCCAGCGACTTTTCCGCGTAGACGGACAGCGGCGTGGAGTCGTCTTCCTCGTCTTCGAGCCGGAAGCCGAGCGCGGCCATGACCCGGAAGCGCAATATGGCGCGGTCCTTGTAGATGCAGCACCGGCTCGGTTTCGTGTTCTTGGGGCGCATGACGAAGGGGATGCGTTCCACGCTCTTGCCGAAATCTTCGCCGTTGAGGAAGGATTCGGCGACTCGCCGGAGCACTTCGCGACGCAATACGTTGATATGGTTCCGTTCCACCATAAGTGTCGTTTCCTGGGCGGGCGGCTTTCGGTTCGGGAGCGTCCGGTCCGAAGCCGCGCGAGGTAAGAGGGTTGTTAACAGTAGACGTCCCTGCGGCCGTCCCGGACCTTGGCGAGCAGCTTTTCGGACACCTTGCGGACTCTGGCGTCCATCCCGTCCAGTGCCGCCGTGATGGCGCGCTCCCCGGCTTCCCGCGCTTCGGGCGTGCCGTAGTCGAGAAGGTATTCCTCGAAGGTGGACAGGGCGTTCGGCGCGCACTTTTCCTTGATGAGGCCCGGTTTGGCCAGATCCATGAAGTCCTTGCCCGTGCGTCCGAGGCGGTAGCAGCCCGTGCAGAACGACGGAATGAAGCCGTGTTCCCCCAGATCCGCAACCACTTCCGCGAGGGACCGGTGATCGCCGAGCTGGAATTGCGCGGCTTCGAACTGGCTGGACTCCTGATAGCCGCCCGGATTGGTGCGGCTGCCCGCCGAAATCTGGGACACGCCGAGTTCCAGCGTTTGTTGCCGGATCGCGGGATTTTCCCGCGTGGACATGATGATGCCCGTGTAGGGCACGGCAAGGCGCAGGATGGCGACCAGCTTGAGGAACTCCTGATCGCTCAGGGCGTACGGCGGGCGGGACGCCAGATCCGATCCGATGGCGGGTTCGATGCGCGGCACGCTGATCGTGTGGCAACCGACCCCGAACCGTTCCTCAAGGTGCGCGATGTGGGCCATGAGCGCCAGCGTTTCGAAACGCCAGTCGTACAGTCCGTAGAGCAGCCCCATGCCCACGTCGTCGATGCCCGCCTGCATGGCGCGGTCGAACGACGACGCCCGCCAGTCGAGATCCTTCTTCGGCCCGGCAAGATGGACCTTGCCGTAGGTGGGCCGGTGGTAGGTTTCCTGAAAGAGCTGGAACGTGCCGATGTTCCGTTCCTTGAGGCGGCGGAAATCCTCCACGGACAGGGGCGCGAGGTTCACGTTCACCCGGCGGATGCGGCTGCCGCTTTCCTCCGCATCGTAAATCGCGTCGATGGATTCCAGCACGTAGTCGATGCCGCTGCCGGGATACGCCTCTCCGGCGACCATGAGCACGCGCTTGTGCCCCTGACGCAGCAGGATTCGGGTTTCCCGCCGGATCTCTTCCGCGTTCAGCGCCCGGCGGATCACTTCCTTGTTGGAGCGTCGGAACGCGCAGTACAGGCACTCGTTGGAGCAGAGGTTGGAAATGTACAGAGGGGCAAACAGGACGATCCGGTTTCCGTAGATCTCTTCCTTTACGGATTTGGCCGTGTGGAAGAGTTCGTCCAGCAAATCCCGGGAATTGATGGCCATGAGGACGGCCACGTCCTCAAGCGAGAGCCCCGACAACGAACGGGCCTTCTCCAGCACGTCCCGGACATGCCGGTGATCCTCCGTCCGATGGTGCGTCAGAAGCCCTTCGAGTTCGGACTCGTGGAGCCAGACCGCCTTCGTATCCGCCGCGTGTTCCATGTTCGTTTCCTCCGACGGCAGATGCCGTCGATGTAAAAATCTTACTAATGCCGGGCAAGCGAAAAGAGAAGACCTGATGGGGACAAGTCCGTCTTTCGCTGGTTGATCCATGTCGGTATGATGAAGCTCGGCTGTCGGGCCGTGAGCGCATCGGCTTTCCCTGCGGCCGAAGCGCGAGCTCCGGGCTTCCGGATCGTACCCGGACGCGCGCCGTGGGCGGGAGCGTCCGACGGCGGACCCGGCGCAAGTTCCCGCGCGCCGCATTGCGCACCCGCCGGGGCGTTCGCGCGCGGTCGCGGAAGGGGCGGCGATGCGCGCCCGTCGGGAGAAAAGGCTTCGCGCCGCGATCCGGCATGGGATAACTATAGCCTACCCCCGTGTAAAGCAAGGGCTTCCTTGTGAGACTTTTCGCCGTCGAAAGCGGGAATCCCGCGCCGGAAAGCCTCCCGCTTTCCCTTCCCCGACTCTTTCCTCCCATCATAATAAGGGAAACGCCTTCTCAAGGAATTGCCCCTGCGCCCTCATTATGCTAGGAATCAGGAACGTACAGGGCTTTTCCTGACTTTTCGTTTGGAGGTTCCCCCCTATGTTGAAATACAAACACGTAGCCGTGTGCCTGCTGGTTCTCGCCATGCTAGGGGCCGGCTGCACCAACTACAGCGGCAACGCCTATTCCGGCGGTCAGGTGCGCAGCGCCCAGACGGTGCAGTACGGGACCGTCGTTTCCGTTCAGCCCGTCACTCTTGAGGAAGATCGTCCCGCCGTCGTCGGAACGGTGGGAGGCGGCGTGGTCGGCGGCATCCTCGGCAATATGGTCGGCGGAGGCCGGGGCAGGACGCTCGCGACCATCGCGGGCGCGGCTCTCGGCGCTGCGGGCGGCTATGCCGGGGAAAAGGCCCTTACCAAGCAGAATGGTCTTGAAATTACCGTCGAACTGGAAAACGGACAGCAGTTGTCCATTGTTCAGGCCGCCGACCAGCAGTTCTCTCCGGGCGAGCGCGTCCGCGTGCTGCGCGGGAGCGACGGCTCGGCGCGTGTGGCCCGTTAACCTTTAAGGGCAAGCCGTATTGCGGCATCGTATAATCCGCCATGCGTCGGCGTGGCGAACAACCAAGGAGCATCCATGCTGGACCCGAAACAGTGTGTTCTTTTCAGCGGCGGCGCCGCCGGCACCGAACAGTTTTTCGGCGCGCAGGCAGAGGCCTGGGGCATTGAGGAAGTGAACTACAGCTTTGACGGCCACCAGATCGAACGGAAGCGCGGCGTGCGCGTCCTGACTTCCGAAGAGCTGGCCCTCAAGGACGTGAGCCTCACCTACGTTTCCCGCCTCATGGGCCGCGAATTCACCAAGGCTCCCCTGTTCCGCAAAGTGTTGCAGTCCATCTGCTGGCAGGTCAGCAGCGGTCAGGAAGTCGTGGTCGTGGGCAACATCCAGCCCGACCACACCGTCAAGGGCGGCACGGGCTGGGGCGCCGAATTCGCCAAGATCTGCAACAAGCCCCTGCTGGTGTTCGACCAGGAGCAGGACGGCTGGTATCGTTGGGCGAACGATGCGTGGACCAAGGTTGAGGAACCCGTCATCGAGCACACCCACTTCACCGCCACCGGAACCCGCTTCCTCGAAGCCAACGGCCGCAAGGCCATCGCGGATCTGTTCGCCCGTTCGTTCAACCGCTGATTCGCAACCGCTTTCGTCATAACCGGACAGCCATCCTGTTTTCGCAGGATGGCTGTCTGTGTGAAGGGCCGCCTTATGCCTTGTTTCGTTCCGTCCGTCTCCTCCCGTTTTCTCGGGCCGCTGGCGGGCATGTTCGCCTTTTTGTCATGGGGAGGGCTGGTGCTGTTCTGGCATATGCTGGACGCGGTGGCTCCCTTCGAGATTCTGTGTTATCGCATCATCTTTTCATTCGTGACGCTCGCTCCGGTGGTCTGGCTGACCGGACGCTGGCGGGAGGTTCTCGCCGCCCTGCGGGATCGCAGGACCGCCCTGATCATGTTCGGCAGTTCCTGCGTGGTGGCGTTGAACTGGTTCCTGTACATCTGGACGATCAGCACGGGGCAGATCCTTGAGGCGAGCCTCGGCTATTACACCAACCCGCTGATGAACGTGCTGCTCGGCTGCGTCTTTTTGCGGGAACGGCCTTCGCGGCTTCAGATGTTCGCCATTTTGCTGGCCTGCATCGGCGTTCTGCTGAGCTTTCTGGGGCACAGCCGCTTTCCGTGGCTGGCGCTGTCGCTGGCGGGCACCTTCGCCCTGTACGGCTTCATCCGCAAGACCGTGTCCGTGGAGGCGTTGCCCGGCCTGTTCATCGAGACGATCGTCCTGACGCCGTTTTCGCTCGGCTGGGTCTTGTGGCTGTACGGCCACGGCGAAGGCTTCATGGCCCATCCCCGCGTGTGGGAAGGCATTTTGTTGTTCCTCGCCGGGCCGGTGACCTCCCTGCCGCTGGTCATGTTCGCCTACGCCGCCCGGCACATGCGGCTGATGACCCTCGGCCTGTTGCAGTACATTTCCCCGACCTGCACGTTTTTCCTCGGGCTGTTCTTCTTTGGGGAAACGCTCAACGGCGCCACGCTCGCGACGTTCGCGTTCATCTGGATGGCGTTGTTGCTGTATACGTTCGAGAGCTGGCGGCAGATGCGGCATCTGACGCACAGGGTGGAGAGCTGATCGTAAGGAAAGAGACGAAACGGGCGGGGTTGCTCCCCGCCTTTTTTGTTGCGGAGAACGGGCCATGAAAAAGCCCCGGAAGGACCGGGGCATAAGGTGGCATGTCTGTTCATGGCAGGGTGACTCGCGGCATCGAACGGGGCTTTAGTGAACCCGCTTGAGTTCATAACCGAACTGCTCGGCGATGTGCTCAAGGGGATGGATGTTTCCGGTGACCTTCATGATGTCCACAAGCGTTTCGGCGCCGAGTTTCGCGCCGTCGTCGAACGGATTGACCTCGCGCAGCAGGGTGGAATAGGGCTTGCCCACGGCGGCGGCGATGTTCTTGGCGCCGAGGCCGCTTTCCAGAACGAGATCGTGAACGGTAGAGATAAGATTGGTAGACATGATTGTTCTCCTTTGGTTGTCTGTTCAAACAACATACCACCGGTTTTTAGCTATACCTGATTCTCACAAGAAGACAAGGGGATTAGATTTTTTTCTAACGTGTTTTCATATGGTTATTCGCACTTAAATGGCGAATAATCGACACTTGAGACACTATTGTACTAGAATCATTGCGTAAATAGAATAAGACCCGCCCCGGAAAATGCAGGCGGGAATGCCTGAGGAAAAAACGGAGCGGGCGGAGGGACGCCTTTGGGGGCTTTTTATTTTGTGAAGGAAGGCGCGTTCGGCGTCAGCGCGAACAGAAAGCGCCGCGTGCGGGCGACGGGATAGTCGGATTCGGCGATCAGACGCCAGCGTTGCGCGGCCTGTTCCCAATCGGGCGAGTCCTGCAACCGTTCGCGCAGGAGCAGGACGACCACCCCTCCGGGGTTGAGATGATCCTGTACGAGTTCCAGCACCTTGGGCCACGGCATGAAGGCCCGGCTGACCACGAGGTCGGCGGTCCGGGCGGGCGGCCCGGCCATGAACGCCTCGGCGCGGCCTCGGAAGACGTGGGTGCCGGGGAGCGGATATTTGGCGAGCACGGTGGACAGGAACAGGGCGCGTTTTTCCCGGGCCTCCACCATCCAGTAGTCGCCCTCGCTCCAGACCATGCGCAGGGGAAGTCCGGGCAACC
Organism: uncultured Bilophila sp.; assembly: GCA_959604115.1. GTDB lineage: Bacteria > Desulfobacterota > Desulfovibrionia > Desulfovibrionales > Desulfovibrionaceae > Bilophila. Next base: position 6,176 of record CAUHBW010000059.1, read on the forward strand.
CCGCGCCCGAACCGAGATCCCAGCAGGACGGCGCGTCCGCAAGCCCCGCCTTTTCGCGGAGGAACCCGCCCAGATGCAGGCTGTCCACCACCAGCGTGTCGAACGTCTCTTCCGCCGTCCGCGTGCCCACGAGGTTCATGACCCGGTTCCACTGCATGAGCAGCTCAAGATATCCGGCGAGCGGGCGCAGCGCGTCTTCGGCAAGCTCGAACCCCGCGCGTTTGGTCCAGTTCTGAAGATCATAGAGGGACACGGATGATGGACGCATGACGACTCCTTGATGCTGTAGGGGAATGAGAGGCGGTTATACCCGCAAGGCGCGCGTTCGTACAGCGTTCAGTACCGCCTGCGGCGCTTGCCCCTGTTCCGGTATTTCTTGGGGGGAGTCGGTTGGGGGGCCTCCGGGGAAGCGGGCGGTGAAGCCGGCGGGGTGGAAGGCGTCCGTTTCGTGGGGCTGTCCGAGAATACGGAGAAGAGCGGATAGAGCAGCGTCATCACCATCATGATGATACTCGTGGCGATGAGCGCGTCCTTCGTCAGACCTTCCTCCGACCACGCGAAGTAGAGGAACAGGGCGGCGATCACGCCGCACAGAGGCTGCCCCACAATCCGGGGCAGCAGACCCACGGGATTGATCCCGCGCCGGAAACAGACCCCGAACAGGGTGAAGAACGTCAGAAAGATGGAGAGGCACAGCAGCGAGCCGCCCGTGTCGGTGAGCAGAAAACGCAGGAGCGCGACCAGATAGATGGCGAAGGTGCCAATCACGACGAATACGTCTGAGAATCGTAGTTTCGGCATTGCGCGCTCCCGTAGGACGAGTGCCCCCGTCCCGTTTTCTGTCGGTTTTCCATTCGAGGGGGACGGGGGAAACGCGATCCGAAGGGCGTCTGGACCGTCAGGCGCGCCCCCGAGCGATTCCCTCGGCGGGTCGGGGCGGAGCCCCCGCCGCCGGAGGCGTTCCCCCTTTACGTTTTTCCGTCAGTTTCCGTTCGTCCTCCGCAGGTTGTTCACCTGGCGGCAGATGCCCATGAGCATGTCCATCTCGTGCCGCCGCAGGCCGGATTTGCCGAGGAAGCGGCGCAGGGGCATCAGGAAGTAGTCGGGGTTGTCGTCTTTCAGATAGTCGATGGCGAGGAGCGTTTCCTTGAGCTTCGCGTACAGAAGAGCCTGCTCCTCGTGGGTGATGCGCCGCGACTGCTGCCCCGGATCATTGCCGAGAGCCGGTTGCGGATCTTTGCGTCCGACGGCCTTCATGCACTCGTAGGCGAGGATCAGGATCGCCTGCGCGAGATTCAGGGAAGAGGCCTCCCCGGCGGTGGGGATGGTCACGAGGCGCTGGCACTGTTCGATGTCCGCGTTGTTCAGGCCGCGATCCTCGCAGCCGAAGACGATCGCCACCGGGTTGCCCTCGTGGAGCAGGGGCGCGATTTCGGCGGCGGCCTGTTCCGGCGTGAGCAGGCCGCGCCGCCAGCCGCCCGTGCGGGCCGTGGTGCCGTAGGTCATGACGTTGGGACCGAGGGCGTCCGCGAGCGAGGGCTTCACCTCCACGGCGTCGAGAAGCGGTTCGCCCTTGGCGGTCGCCAGCGGACGGGCCTTTTCCTTGTCCCACCACACGGGATTCACGAGCGTCAGGCGTCCGCAGCCCGTATTGGCGCAGGCGCGCGCCGCCATGCCGATGTTTTCCGGGAACTTGGTTCCCACCATGATGATTTCGAGATGCCGCAGGGCATCCTGTGAGGCTTGCACGAGCATGATCACTTCCGGGGCGACAGGGTGGAAAGGGCCTGATCGAGTTGTTTCGAGGTATACAGATCCCGAAGCACGACGGGGCTGTCGGCGAGCGGGCCCTTGGGGAAAATGGCCGTGACCGGGATGCTGACGCTGCCGATGGCGCGAAGCAGCGCCTGCGCTTCCGGGTCGGGCCGGGTCAGGTCCACCTTGATGAGGCGCAGCCCGTAGCGTTCCCGGACGGCGTGCAGACGCTTGGGCGTGAGCACGGTCTGTTCGAGAAACTTGCAGGACGGGCACCAGTCCGCCGTGAATTCGACCATAAGCGGTTCCCGTTTCAGCAGCGAACGGAAGGTGTCCGGCTGGAAATGCTCCCACGGCGCGGGTTCCGGGGCTGGCTGGACGCTCCACCAGATGGATCCGCCTACCATAAGGAGCGCGAGCGCGCCCGTAAAGACCTTTTGCCGTCCCGAAGCCCGCAGCCCCCCCCATTGGCCCCATATCCACGCCGCCAGCGCGCAGACGAGCAGCGTCACGAGCGCGGCGAGACGGCGCGATTCGGGGAGGATGGACAGCAGGTAGATCGCCGTGCCCATGAGGAAGAAGCCGACAAGCCGTTCCATGATGCCGGTCCACGCGCCCGGTTTGGGCAGGACGCGGGCCGCGCCGGGCCAGATCGCCAGCACCAGATAGGGCAGGGCCATGCCGAGGCCGGTCGCCGTGAATACCGCCACCACCACGGGCAGGGGCTGGAGCGCGGCCCAGCCGAGCACGCCGCCGAGGAGCGGGCCGCTGCACGGGGTCGCCAGCAGGGTGGCGACGAGGCCGGTCAGGTAGGCTTGCGATTTGGGGTTGGAGGACGCGCCCACCTTGAAGTCGAGCACGGGCAGGGTGAATACGTCGAACAGCGACAGGGAGAGCAGGAAGACGAGGAGCAACAGGCCGTACACGAGGCCCGTATTCTGGAACAGGCCGCCCCACGCCAGCCCGAGCGCGCCGACGCAGACCGCCAGCACGAGGAACCACGTCAGGATGCCGGCGGCGAACAGGATATTGTGCTCGCGGAAGTGGGCGATGCGCTCGCGTTCCGAAGCGTAGCCCGAGGCGCTGAGCAGAGCGGAGATTTTCATGGTCAGCACGGGCAGCACGCAGGGCATGACGTTGAGGATCAGCCCGGCGAGCAGGCCGAGGAACAGGGCCGTGCCGAGAGCCGTCGGCTCCAGCGCGTCCTGCGGGAAACGGGGCGTGAACCGCCATTCCTCGGGAACGGCGGAGGCTGCGGAAAGGCTCGCAATGGATTTCAACGCCGGAGCGTTGCCGGGGGCCGTCCCGCCCAATGCGGCCAATGGGACGGATGATGCGGCGGGCACGGTGGTGGTCGCGGCGGAGGAGGGCGCGGGAACCGGCTTGCCCATACGCATCTGAAGCGTGGCGGCCTCGAACGGCGGAAGCGTGGCGGGGATGTTCAGGCTGACGGCCCGTTGGATGGGGACGCAGTTCTTGCTGGAGCAGAGCAGCATGGACAGGTCGGCGGTGAAGGGCTTTTGCGTTTCCGGCAGCGCGCCGAAGCGGATGACGATGGGGAACCGTCCGCTGTAGGCCATGATCCGTTTGGAGGGATCGAACGTGTCCTGTGCCGGTTCGCCTTCCGGGTACTGGACGGTTGCGTCAACGGGACCGCCCTGCGCATCGCGGAGCGTGACGACGGTGGGGACGGCGGCGTCGGGATCGAAGTGGGAATAGGTATGGTAGCCTTCCTGCGGCGTTACCCAGAGGACGGCTAGGGGCCTTCCGTCGCTTTGGGCGTATTCGACGTCCAGCGAGAATGGAAGTTCTTCGGCCCGAGCCGGAGCGATGAGGAAAAAACTAAAGAAAACGCACCATAAGAACAGTGTGGAGAGTGTCTTGTTTCTTTTCATAATGGGGACGCTATCGCTTTTTGTTTTTTTTTGCAAAAATTATGTTGACACCTCCCGCCGATTTGGTCTAAACGTCTTTTCACGCCGCGAGGCACGGGTCATTAGCTCAATTGGTAGAGCAGCTGACTCTTAATCAGTTGGTTCGGTGTTCAAGTCACCGATGGCCCACCAGCGAAAAAATCATCCCGACAGGTTTTCCTGCCGGGATTTTTTTATGGCCAAACGGCACTGCGTTTCGTGTATGCCCGCAACGGGGCGGCGCGTATGCCGTCGATGACATGCGAAGAGGCCTTATCATTCCACCGGGAAGAACGGTCCTTCAGGCTCTCCAGCAAAGACCCGGCGGACCGTACGGAACGAAAGAAGTCCGTAAGATCAAAAAAAGGGTGCAAGACATTTGAACATGCCTTGTACCCCTTTTTGATTGAAAGAATTGGTGCCCAGAGCGGGGATTGAACCCGCACAACCTTGCGGTCCAGGGATTTTAAGTCCCTTGCGTCTGCCAGTTCCGCCATCCGGGCATCAGGCTAGAAAGAATACGTGCATCCGCAAAGGGAGTCAACAGGATGCTCCGTGTTCTCCTTTGCGGGCCGTGATACTGTAAGGATCCGAATCTCATGGACGTTTTTCCGAAGCGGCGGCTCCTTGCTCAGATGAGTTCGAGCAGTTCCAACGGATCATATAAGAGATGATCCGCACCGGATTGGCGGAGTTCCTCGGCTCCTCGGAAGCCCCAGGCTACGCCTACCGCGCCCATGCCCGCGTTGGCGGCCGTGTGCATGTCCACGTTGCTGTCCCCGACGAACGCCGTTTCGTTCGGGCGCACGCCGAGGCGGCGTGCCGCTTCCAGAGCTCCGGCGGGATCGGGCTTGTGGGGCAACTCCGGCATGGCCCCCTGAACAAACAGGAACGGCTTGTCGGGAAAATAGTGCGCGAGCATGCGCAGGGTCCATTCGTGCGGCTTGTTCGTGACCACCGCCAACGGAACGCCGCGTTCGCACAGGGCCTTGAGCAGTTCGGGAATATGCGGATACGGTCGCGTGGCGACGGCCCAGTCTCCGGCGTAGTTGTCGCCCGTGCGCCGGACCAGTTCCGCGAAGCCGTCCGGCCCGAGGCGATCCGCCTCGCCGGACGGCAACGCGCGCCTGACCAGCATTTGCAGGCCGTTGCCGACGAATTGCCGGTAGGCGGCGACGGGGTGTTGCGGATACCCCGCCGTGGCGAGGGCCGCGTTGGCCGCGTTGGCGAGGTCTTCAAGGGTATTCAGAAGCGTGCCGTCCAGATCGAACGCGACGGCTCGGTATCGGGGAGTGTGCATGGTTGTCCGCCTTTGACGTCGTATTGCCCGCGTCTTTTCCGGAAACGGGCGTCGCCAGCATGGCAGAGGACGGCGTTCCTTTCAAGCGGACCGTGCCGCGGCGCGCCGGGTTGCATCATGCCGGAATTGTGGTAACCCTAGCCCGGCGCCGCGTGATCGCGGCAATTCTTTCGGATACGGGGGCTGTATGGCGCAGGGCAAGGAACGCGCGGACGAGCTGGTTTTCGTGCAGGGACTGGCGGAAAGCCGCGAAATGGCGAAGCGGCTGATCATGGCGGGCAAGGTGGCGATGGACGACGGGTCCGGCGTGCTCCGGAAAGTGGACAAGCCCGGTCACAAGCTGCCGCCGGATACGGTATTTTCGCTGGTCGGCATCGAGCGTTACGTCAGCCGGGGCGCGTACAAGCTGCTCACCGCCATCGAACATTTCAGGCTGGACGTCACCGGGTTCGTCTGTCTCGACGCCGGGGCCTCCACGGGCGGCTTCACCGACTGCCTGCTCCAGCACGGGGCGGCGAAGGTCTACGCCGTGGACGTGGGGAAGGAACAGCTTCATGAACGCATGCGCCGCGATCCCCGGGTCATCAGCATGGAGGGGACTAACCTGCGGACCGCTCCCGAAGATCTGCTTCCCGAGCCCGTGGACATCATCGTAGCCGACGTGTCCTTCATTTCCCTGACCCTGATCCTGCCGCCGTGCGTGCGCTGGCTGAAGGAAGGCGGTCTGGTCGCCGCGCTGGTCAAGCCGCAGTTCGAACTGGGCCCCCACCAGACGGACAAGGGCGTGGTGCGCGATCCCGAGCTGCGCCAGCAGGCCGTGGACAAGGTGCTGCTGTTCTGCCGGGAACGGCTCGGCCTCGAATGCCTCGGCGTCGTGCCCGCCGCCGTCAAAGGCCCCAAGGGCAATCAGGAATACATCGTCTGCCTGCGCCGCAACGCCTCGCAGACATCCGCCGACGCATAACGCAAAACGGGAAAAAGGCCGTCGTCTTTTCTCCGTTTTTTCTGTCTACGGATACGACGAAAAGAGGCTTGCCTTCATACGAAGACAAGCCTCTTTTTCATTCATGGAAGGGGGGTAAGGCGGTGGAGCCTCCTGAAACGTTTTATATCTAATTCCTTATAATCAGGAGCAGGTCCGATACGGCTTCCTTCACTCGCCGGAGCGAACGCCGCCCTCAGCTTTTCAAGGTATGAACGGTGTAAAAATCGCCCGGCAGGTTGAGGGTGGAAGCGAGGAAAAGGGAACCTCCCTTCTCCCCCACATTTCTTCTCCGTTTACAGTCCTTTTTCCTTCATCCACATGATGAGGTCGGCGACGCGGTTGGAGTAGCCCCATTCGTTGTCGTACCATGAGACGATCTTGGCGAGCGTGCCGTCCTGCACGGTGGTGTACTCGGCTTCCACGATGGAGGAGTTGGGGTTGCCCTTGAAGTCCATGGAGACGAGGGGGGCGTCGCTGTAGGCGAGGATGCCCTTGAGTTCGCCCTCGGCGGCTTCCTTGAGCGCGGCGCGCAGGGTTTCCGTATCGGCGGGCTTGTTCAGGACGGCGGTGAAGTCCACGACCGACACGGTCGGGGTGGGCACGCGCAGCGACCAGCCGGTGAACTTGCCCTTGAGCGAGGGGATGACCTTGGCTACGGCCTGCGCCGCGCCGGTGGAGGTCGGAATGATGTTGCAGGCGGCGGCCCGGGCCCGGCGGAGGTCCTTGTGAGGCAGGTCGAGGATGCGCTGGTCGTTGGTGTAGGCGTGGATGGTGGTCATCGCGCCGGTGCTGATGCCGAACAGGCGCTCGACGATAAGGGCCACGGGGGCGAGGCAGTTGGTCGTGCACGAGGCGTTGGACACGATGTGGTGTTTGGCCGGATCGTAATCCCTGTGATTCACGCCCATGACGATGGTGAGGTCTTCCTCTTTGGCCGGGGCGGTGATCACGACCTTCTTGGCTCCATTGTCGATGTGCACATGGGCCTGCTTCGCGGAACGGAAGATGCCGGTGGATTCGACCACTACGTCCACGCCGTAGGCGCCCCAGTTCAACTGGTTGGGATCGCGTTCGGCGAAGCAATGGATGTTCCATTCGCCGACGGCGGCGTTGTCGCCTTCGACCACGGCGTCGAACTCGGCGCGCCCGTAGTTGGTGTCGTATTCCAGCAGGTGGAAGTTGGTTTCCGCGTCAAAGAGGTCGTTGATGGCGACGACCTCCACCGTGTCCCTGTATTTGCCGTACAGGGCGCGGAACACCTGCCTGCCGATACGGCCGAAACCGTTGATGCCGACTCTGACTTTCTGCATG
>CAUHBW010000060.1 GCA_959604115.1 uncultured Bilophila sp.
ATTTGTCTTGCTGTCACTGTTCTCTTCTACCTTAATTAACGAGTCCTGACCCTAGTTCATGTACAATCTTTTACTCCATTACCTCCGCAACAACTTGCAGATATATCTGTCCGTTTGGTAAATATATCAAATAACATAAATAATGAGTTTCCAGAATTGGCACAAAGGATTAGATTTTTAAATACTAAATTAGTATTAAATAATTATGGTATCAGCATAAATATTTTTGACAGACTTTCAGAGCTTATTTATACAATAAAAAATATATATTATAAAGAAAATAACAACTGGAAATATATCCATAGTAAATTCTGTGAAATAGTTAAAACAAAATTTTTGCAAGGTCATTATCAGGATGCTGTAACAGAAGCGACAAACATATTAATGTTGAGATTAAAAATTATAAATAAACATATTGATCGTAACTACGATGATATTGATGGATCAAATCTTGTTGGAAAGCTGTTTTCAGCATCCAATACAAAAATTATACTTTTTGACCAACAGAGACAGACTAATAGAGATAAACAGGCAGGATATTCAGAATTTTTCCGTGGGTGGGTTTCCGCTATACGGAATAGAAATGCCCACCCTTATGAAGAAAATATGGATGAAGTATCCGCATTTCAAGAAATTGCATTTATGAGTATCCTTATGAGAGTCTTGGATAACAGGATGTCTCCTCAAATTTTTGAAGATGAGGAAAGTCATTGCCAGCGATAAAACAACTATATAAAATTTATGCAAAAATCGTTACAAATCTTCAGTAGTGCCACACAGGGGGGCAAACGATACTGCGTTTCTTTCTCTTTCCTCTGTTCAGAGGGCTCCCTTATATTATTTACAGGGTTATATGGTGTTAGTGCGAGCCACAGGACAGAAAAATTCGCCTGTGGCTTCATCCGAGACTTCTTCAGGCTGTAGCCATCCCCTCCACCATATCCGCCACCCGTGAGCAGATGTCGGCGTCGGCGTTTATGAGCAATGTCGCATCCTCTTCTGCGCCTTTTTCCGCCTTGGGAAGTTTCAGGCTGGACACAGCCAGCCCGGCATCCAGCGTAAATTCCAGTTGTCGGTCGGGATCGGCATCGGAAGTAGCCACCAGATGCAGTTTCTGGATAGCCATACCTTCCTCAAGCGCCTGCGCTACGGCGTTTAGGCTGTTCTGCACGGCCACGGCGGATTTTTCCTCCGCCTGTTCGGAAAGCGGCCAGACTGGCGGAATCCATCGGGTGCAGGGTGTAGCCTCCGCACGGACAGCCTTCCCCGCGCAGGATAGCGGCAAAGAGTCTCGGCATGTCGCCCGCAGGCGTGATGGGCGCGGCATCAATGCCGAACGTGGTCTTGAACAGGTCAAGCACCGGCTGTACCGCCCTGGCGGAGGCCGAGCCTACAAGCAGGCGTCCCTTTTCCGCATCCCAGATGCAGTCAATGACGGACGGCACAAATTCCGCCTTGGCGGTCAGTTTGGCGGTGATGGCCTCCTTCAGCTCCTTTTTGCGCTTGCTTCCGACCTTTTTGCCGGAAAACCGTTCTTCCCGTACGGCTTCGGCAAGCTGGAGCCGGATAACAGCCCCGGAAGCCTTACGGGTATCCAGCCGGAAAGAAAAGCCGGAATAGCGACTATCCACGGCGGCCAGTTCAAAACCGTCCGTATCCAGTGGATCGCCAAGCGCCACCCAGCCGAGGTGTCTGCCGTCAGCATCAATATCGGGCGTAAAGGCGTGTTGCCGCAGGGCATCCAGTGCAAGCCCGGCGGCGGAATCGGCCTTGCAGATGGTCAAGGCTGTACTTGAAGACATGAAACCTGACATGAGTAACTCCTTGTCTGGTTGCGAGGTTAGAGAGAAAAATGATTCATGTCGCTTACCTCATGCGCGGACGTGAAATCACAAATCCATGTACGCCGCCGGTGGGTGAAGCTGGCTGAACGGCGGCTTTGGCCTGCGGAGCCGTGAGCTGTCTGTATGCCTCCACATGCTCCAGGGTTTCCGCAAGGCTGTCAAAGGTGGCGTTAACGGTGCGCGCCCCGTTGATGATATGGTTTTTCTCGTACTGGACACGCAGACCGATTTTGTCGTTTTCCGTCTGAAATACGAGCAGTTCATACATTCCGCCGTCTACCGCATTCAGAGTCAGCGCATGTTCGTTTTTGCCGTAGAAATCGCTGCCGGTAGGATGAAAACCGGCCCTGGCAAGCCGTTCACGGAAGGTTTCGCCATCCAGCACCGACGCTGGCGCGGCGGTTTCGGCGGGCGGCATTTCTTTAAGCCCGCGTTGTGCGGCGTCACTGCGGGCAACCTGTATGGCCGCTTCCCGCGTCTCGAACTGTTTGAGTTTCATACCGCTCGGCGCGGTCGCCGTGCTGTGCCACTGACCGTCCTCGTACAGACTTTGCCCCAGGGAACCGATGCTGCTGTTGAAATAGGCGCGGCGCAGGACATACCCGTTTTGCAGTGTATAGCCGTTGTGCTGATTGGAGACGGTGTATTCCGTTCTCCCTTCACCTTCGCCGTATTTAAGCGTGTGAGCCTGTTTTTCCGGCGGCGCGGCGGGAACTGCGGCAGCGCTGTCCTCCTTCGGCTGGGGCGCTTCCGCTGTTGTCGGCTGTTCATCGGTCAGAGAGGTTTTCGGCGTCCAGGTGGAGACGTAGCTCGAATCATCCTGCATCCGCTGCAATTCCCGGATGACCGCGCTGTGGTTTTCCCGTGCCAGAGCCAGTTCTTCCTGCTGCGGAAAGTCCTTGCCCAGAGCGGCCTTGACCGTTTCCAGTTCGGCCTTTTCCTGCCGGGCGTTCTCCCGCTGCGTTTCCACAGCCTCATCCAGCCCCCTGGCCAGAAAATTGTCCATACGCTGAAACAGACCGGCTAGGCTGAACTTTTCCTCAAAATCGTAGAACAGATTCCCCGGCCGGAACTCCCGTTCACCCGCCCCCAGAAGCGAAAGCTGAAAACCGTCCTTGCCGCTCATGCGTGTTGCCGCGTGTTCGACAGAGACTTCAAAACCGCGATAGGAGCCCAACGGAAATTTTGCGCTGGAATCGCGGGTGACTTCCTTCACGCCTTCAAGCAAACGGTCTTTTATCTTTTCGCTGTCCTTTGCTGTCAATGTCTTGCCGTCAGCCGTCAGCTCCACCAGGATTTTTTCTTTCCCCTTTTCCATGACCGTGCGGGTATGGGAATCCCTGCGGCGGATGTTTTCCGCATACAGAGTTTCCTCTTTGGCAAGCCGTGTTTCCGTGGAAGCAAGATACTTGAGGCGGTCGCGCATCCGATGCTGGCTGCGCTGATGCTGCGAATACAGGGCTTCCAGCTTGCGTAGATCGGCGGCAAGCTGTACCTGCATGAGAATAAGCGGATTGCCGGATGCTGCGGCTTTCATTTCGGCGGCGTTGGCGGCTTCCGAGGCTACATCGTCAATGACGCGCTGGAGAAGATCGCCCTTGCGAAACTGTTCAATGGCTGCCGATTTGTACTCTATACATTGCCACATCCGCGAGTCGTAAGTCATCTTTGTGGCATAGTTGAATATTTTTACAGTAAAAGTATCAGGGTTTCGTTCATAAAACATGTTTCCCTGACGGATAATTCTTCCATTGCGTTGCTCCAAATCTGACGGCCGCCACGGCGCATCAAGATGATGCGCGGCCACAAGCCTTTTCTGCACATTCATGCCAGCGCCCATCTTTGCGGTTGAGCCAAGAAGAACACGAACACGGCCTGTGTTCATGTCGCTGAACAGCTTTGCTTTCCGTATATCCGTGTTGGCATCATGGATGAAGGCAATTTCATCAGCGGGAATCCCCTTTGCCATGAGTTTTTGCTTCATGTCGTCATACACGGAGAACTTGCCGGACGACATGGCGATGACCTCATCCATATTGACGACACCGGCAAGAGCGTCGTCCCCGTCATCTTCGGCCATATCTTCCTGTTCCGGCGTTTCGCGGACAAGCGTGCCGTCCACGTCGATAAGCGCCCCGGATTCCAAATCCTGCCGTTCGCTCTGAGCGGATGCCGGAACCTTCCCTCCCTTGGGTGTGGACAGATCGCAGAAAACAAGCTGCGTTCCCTTGTCATTGGTTGTATCGCGCCAGATGTCGTATATCCGCGCGACAGCCGCATTGAGTTTGGAACCTTCATAATCATCGGCGTTCGGCGCTATAAGCCGGAAATCCAGCCCGGCCTTGCGGGCGTCATTGGTGACTTTGAGAGGATTGTCGATGCGAGGGTCTGGAGGAAGATTCTCCATGCGCTGGATGATCTTGTCCATATACGCAGCCTGAGCCGGGGAGCGTTCCACCACGTCATTGAACGGTTTGCCACCTTCAATCGGAGGCGTCAGAGGCCGTTCCCCGGCCTGCTTTGCCTGTTCGTCCAAATCGCTTTTTGTCACGACATCGGCAAAGGTACGGTACATGGAAAGCAGTTCCGGCACGTTCTGGAACTTGGCAAAGCGGCTTTTTAACTTGTAGTTCACGCCAGTAGCGTCAAGTTCCCAACCGCTTGTGACCTGTCCGAAAGTTGATGCCCACGCATCAAAGTGTTCAATATCCTTGTCTTTCAGATCATCATACTGCATGTATCGTTGCAGAGTATAAACTTCGGCAATGGTATTGCTGATAGGTGTCCCGGTCATGAAGTACACGCCACGACCATTGTTCTTGCGTTGCAGATAGCGGCACTTGATGAACAGGTCGAGCGCCTTGGCGGAACCGGTAACATTGCCGAGACCGGAGACGTTCATGGTGGTCTGGAAGGCGAGATTCTTGAACTCATGGGACTCGTCGATAAACAGGGCATCCACGCCCAAATCCGCAAAATCCACGGCCCGGTCTTTTTCCCCTGTTCCGGCAAGCAGGGCATTGTAGCGTTCCTCCATTTTCTCGCGCTGTTTCTCAAGCTGCTTTATGGTGGCCCGTCCACCTTCAGCGGCTTTGGAAGCCTCAATGGCCTCAATGACCGCGTCAATCTGTTCCCTGAGAATCTCCTCCTGCACATCGCGGGGCATGTCGATTTTTTTGAAGGAACTGTGCGCCACAATAACGGCATCCCAATCGCCGGTGGCAATACGTCCAAACAGCCGTTCCCGGTTCTGTTTGGTAAAGTCATTCTTGTCCGCCACCAGGATATTTGCATCGGGATAGAGTTTGTAGAACTCATCTTTCCACTGGTATAACAGATGGTTGGGGACGACAATCATGGGCTTGGAAAGAAAGCCCATGCGTTTTGATTCCATGACAGTAGCGACGCAGGCCAGCGTCTTTCCCGCTCCCACCACATGGTCAAACAGACAAGTGCCTTCCTGAATGGCCCTCCAGACCGCGTTTTTCTGATGCGGACGCAGTTTGACGGCTTCGGAAGCGCCCACCAGCTCAAGATGGGAACCGTCATAGGTCGGCGGGACGTTTGTGTTGAATTTTTCATTGTAGAGCCTGGTCAGCATGTCGCGCCGTTCATCGTCCGTCCATACCCAATCGAGGAAAGCCTGTTTGATTTCATCGGCCTTCTGCATGGCGGCGGCTGTCAGTTCCTGGTCGATGACCATGATGGGTCTGCCCTGGTCGTCATGCTGGCCGCTTTCCTTCTGCACCTTGATGGGCTTGTTCATGAGCAGGGCTTCGATAATCTTTCCGGCGGAATATTCGGGAATGCCCCAGACGCTGGAGGCAAGCGAAGCATCCCATATGCTGACGGACGCTTCCCAGCGGCCCAGCGTCGGCAGATAATTGATGGTCTGCATTCCCTTGCCGCCGTGCAGATGCTCCACGAAGTCGGCAAAGACCTGTGTCGGAACCCAGGAGGAGCCGAACCTGATGCCGATGTCCACGGCCTCGATGTCCGGCGGCATGGCGGCGGACAGTGCCTCCACATTGGGAGCGAAGCGGGCGTCCGTTTGCGCGGCTTCTTTCGCCCGCGCCAGCTTGGCCCTGACATTGCCGGTCAGGTATCTGTCGCGGATTTCCCATTCTTCGGTGGAAGGATTCAGGAAAATCTGCCCCTGTTCGCGCAGCTCCTTCTGAATGTCCTCAGCCGGACGATGCAGGAGCCGCGACATACGGCTGAAATCCACCCTGCCGTTTTCCCGCAGGGCAATAAGCAGGGCATCCTTGATGGTTTCCGCATGTTCCACGACCTGGGCGGGCCTGAGTACCCGTCGCCGGAAAATGGCGGCTTTTTTCGCTGATGCCGGACGAGCTTCGCCGCCATGCCTGCGGGCCGTCTCCGGCGACAGGCCCTTGTCGTAATCCAGTTCCAGAGACTCCAGCAGGGAATGTTCCGGGTCGCTCCGCATGAGTCCCCGGTTTGTCTGGGAATTGAGATGGCCGTATTTTTTGACAAAGGCGTCGTACTGTGAGTTGAGTTTCTGGCGCAGCGCCGTCATCCGACCTTCATCGGCGTCGGCGGACTTTTCCGTATTGAGCAGTTCGCGCAGGGTGTCCCGGATTTGAATCATGGAAACCAGACGCAGACGGGCCGTTTCATTCTTGACCGGAAAAATATCGTAGTCGCTTTCACCGAAAGCGGCGGCGGTCTTGAAGACAATCTTCCGGCTTTGCGGCTCCACGCACAGGGCGTCCCTTTTCAGGGACTGGAAATACGGGCTGCGGATGAAGTCGGCGTTGCGCGTCCTGACTTCCGTGTTGAGCGGATTTTCCTCTCGCGGAACGAAACAGTCCGCCGGAAGCACATCCAGCCGGGCGGCGATTTCCTGTCCCAAATCCGTATGAGCCGGATCGGGCAGGCAGTTCAGCGCCCCCTCGAACATTCCCCCGGAATAGGCCAGTGTGCCGATAATCTGCCGGGGATTTTCCACAAAGTAGCTGTTGACCGTGGCCGGACGCCTGCCGCCGTTTTTGAGGTCGTCCACCTCCAGCGTGCCGGTATGTATCCAGTCCCTGCTGTGCAGTTTTTCTCCGGAATTTTTCTGGAAGAACACGATGTCCGCAGTGACATCGGTCAGCGCGTTTTCTCGGAAGGCGTTTTGCGGCAGGCGGACGCCTCCCAGAAAGTCAGCGTACTGCGAGATGTGTTCCCGAAACGTGGGATCACCGGCATCCATGAAATAGCGGCTGACCACAAAGGCCGCGACGCCGCCTTCCCGCAGCAGGCTGATGGATTTTGCGAGAAAATAGTTGTGAACCGAGAACTTTCGCAGCTCAGGAAAGTCCGGGTCATACAGCGACTGATTGCCGAAGGGAGGATTGCCGACTACGGCGTCGAAAATAGTTGCTTTGCTGTTGGTGTTTTGGAATCCGTTATTTATATGTAGAGCTTTCGGATAAAGGTACTTGGCGATAGCGGAAGTCGTGGGGTCGAGTTCCACAGCCATGAAACGGGCATTGAAATCTTTGGGACAGAGGCCGATGAAATTGCCGATGCCCGCCGAAGGTTCAAGAATACGGAGCGGTTCTCCAGCACCAAGGCCAAGGCGGGAAAGCCCCTCATAGATACCTCTGATAACGGTTTCCGAGGTATAATGGGCGTCCTGAGTGGAACGGCGGGCGGCAACGTAGTCTTCCGGGGAAAGCAGACCCTGCATTTCCCGGTATTCAGTGCCCCATTGCTCATTTCTGGCGTCAAAGACCTGCGGCAGGCCGCCCCAGCCCACATAGCGGACGAGGACTTTCTGTTCCTCCGGTGTGGCCAGTTCCGCGCCGTTGATCTGAAGCTGTTTGAGCAGGCGTATGGCGGCGACGTTATCCGCATATTTGGTTTTCGCGCCGCCAACGCCCAGCCGGTCTTCCGTGGTTATCCGGTAGTTTTCAGGCTCATGTCGATGCCCATACTTTCCAATATCTCCGAATCCGACATCCCCCGCAAGCTCGCCTGCCGGGAGGTCTCGCTGCTCAGTGCTCTGTTCTCTATGGTTGCCTGTTGATCCAGAGTCACCAACAAATCCAACGTCCCCATCGCCTCCAGCTTCTTTAGTTCTTCGGGGCTGTTCAGCGCCCAGCGATCCAGAATCGAGTAGCCCAAACTGGTGTACCCTCCGCTTCTCACGTCGTTGATGGTTTCGGGCTTGAGAACCTTTCGTGCGATTTCGAGCGGATAGGTTTGCCTGTCGAGCATGTTGCGCCTCCAGAGAAAGGATATGAGAGAACTCGGAAATTTCCTGTATGGTCAAGTAGTCGTCCGCCCCATCTTCAAACAGCTTTTCGGGCGTTCTCTTTTCACCGTCAAGGAACTGCATGATGGCCGTGTTGGGGCTGTACATGCGTGAACCGTCTTGCAGCTCATATACGGAATCGCCCCTTCCATTGACGCCAAGGCGTCTTTTGTCCCCGTCATTTGTGGGGAAGGGAAACGGCTTTTCTGTCCGTGCCGGTTCCGGCTGCCGTTCCTCTTCTTTTACCGGTTCCACCTGCAACGACATGGCAGGAACAGCCTGTTCCTGTTCAACCCGCGCTACGGGGGCAGGGATACTTTCCTCCCGCATGTCGTCCTGAATGTTTTCTTCCCGTATTTCCTCGATCTGGTTCGCCATTACGTCGAAGAGCGACAACTGGCGGGGATCGTGTGTCTGCTTGCGCCGTCTGGCCATGCGTTCCCATCCTTGTCTGAACGGCGGGAAGGCGGCGCAATGCTTGCGGCGCTAATCCTTCCCGCCGGAATGTTCATCCGGGGCGAATTTCAGCTTTTCAGCGTTTTCAATGAAAATCCGTCCGTTTTCCTCAAGAAAGACAACCTTGTCTCCCGCCCGCACATTGAGTCTCTTGCGGATTTCAGCGGGAATCGTGATTTGGCCCTTGGTCGTGAGCTTGGCGAGTTCCATATTTTGCCTCCCTGTCCAGTCTTACTAGTAATGTATTCATTGAAAGTAAGACTAAGGCAAAGAGAGGATGCTGTCAAGAGTCTCCATCAGGGGCACATTTCTGTTTCGACTGGCAGGCCCAAAGCCTCGGTGCTGTGGTGGCGTTTTTCAAAGATGACCACGGCGCTTGGAAAGGGTGCGGAAGAATCAGCTCCCTCAAAGCGGATACGCCCGCGCAGGTAATGGATTTCCGTCGCAAAGGGCAGGACATAGCTGTGCCACCATGCCGTATCCGTCCGGGCGGGAAGCAGGCAGATCACTCTTTCAGCGCGTTCCATCTCAATTTCGTTCACGGCCTTGGCCAGCCAATGCGGCAGTGCCCGTCTGTAGGGTAGGAAGGTGGCAGCCGTTCAGACTGCGCACTCTTCCCCCCTCCAAACCGGACGTGAACCTTTCGATTCATCCGGCTTTCCACAGTATTATTTTGTCAATGCTCTCCAATCGGGTAACCCGGTCGGGCTATGAAGCTGCTTATGGCAGTCAATGCAGAGAACGAGCGTCTTGCGGCGCATAGCACTCATTATCTTCTGCCACATCAGTTTCCCCTTCACATCAGCCATTTTCCGAACATGGTGTACTTCCATATACCCTCCGACCTTACCGCAGTATTCGCATCGATTGGCGCTGAGTCGGCTGATGAGTTCAGTCCTGCTCATGGTGAGCCATTCCGTGCGGGTGGTCACATCCACTCTGACGTTGATGAAGTTGGCGGGACTATGGTCGGCCAGCCGGAACAACTTATATGTCTTGGGGTTTCCTTTCACAGTGCATATTAGGGCGTATCCGCCTGCTTGTTGGCGCAGCTTTTTAGCAACTTGTGCGGTCGTACTTTTATGCTTGTGCGCGAGAGTAGCCAAACAACTACTCGTCGCTAGGCTGACCAGCTTGTCAACAGCCGTTTTATAAGCCTGTGCGAGAGAGTAGTAGTTGACCAGTCCTCGTATTTCGCTATTGTACGTTTCAATGATTTCAGCATCGCTCCGGCGAAGCAATATACCTCGGCTTTGCGCCCTGAAATTATTGTAGTTACCATATCCACATTTACCGCAAAACATTGCCATCTTTTCGGCAGGAACGTGCAGTTGCATTTGTTGCGTGACAGTCCGCATGGTAGTATGAATACCATGTATGACAACATTCTTGATTTTAGCACCAGTGTATGTCCTGATATCGTAACCAAGAAACCGCACGCCGTTCTTGGCGAGCCGAATACAAGACTTTTTTTCCGATATCTCCAAAAGTAATTCAGTTTCAATGAACTGTTTCACTTTTTGGAAAACCTGTTCCGCATCTGCCTTTGAGCCGATAATCCCTATAACGAAGTCATCAGCATACCGGACATATTGCAGTCTCTTGTAGTTGGCATCGAACGGATCGCCCAGATTCATGCGCTGTTTCGTCATGACCAGGTTGCGCCGCTTTTCAAGGCAGTTTCTGAGAACGTCTTTTGGGGCATTCTCTTCTTTCAGTCTCTTGTATTCCTTAGTGAGTTTATCTGTGCGACCTTGGAGATTGCTATATTTCGGATTTCTCCGTCGCGTTTTTCCCTTATTGAACCAAGCAGTCATAGTTTCCATGAACATATCCAATTCGTGGAGATAGATGTTGGCCAATATAGGTGAGATGATACCTCCCTGGGGAGTGCCGCTATAGGTCGAATTGTATTTCCAATCCTCCATATAACCCGCTTTGAGCATACCCTTGATGACGCTGACTGTTCTTTTGTCATCTATTTTCTTCTCCAGTATTTCGACCAGTTTTTCATGGCTGATGCTGTCGAAGAAACTTTTGATGTCAATTTCAACAATCCACTTCATTCCAGTCCACTTATCCTTCACTTGTTTCAGAGCGGTGTGGCAGGATTTGTTTGGCCTGAATCCATGAGAGTTTTCAGAGAAGACCGGCTCATAGACCTGTTCCAGAAGTATCCTGAACACCTCCTGCACGAGCTTGTCATTGCCCGTGGGAATACCGAGCGGACGCACCTTGCCATCCTTTTTGGGGATGTAGGTGCGCCTTACCGGGGTGAATCGGTATTGCCTGGCCTTCAACATTTTTATCAGGTTGTTCACCCGCTCTTCTGCGAATCCGTCCAAAGTGTTGTCGCCAACACCCTTTGTCATGGCACCCGCGTTGGAGTAAATGTTCGCATAGCCCCGCATCCACAGAACCGGATTTTCCAGTAATCTGAAGAGACCGTTCACCCGCCTGCCTTGTTTGGAGGCTTTGGCAATGGAATCTACAGCCCTAATCGTTGTAGCGGTCAGCATTAGCACAACCTTCCTTTCGGTTTAGTTAGATTCCGAACACTGCTGCTTCCCTTCCCCCTGATGGTGTGACTTTCACCGATGTTCCCATCGGCTTATATCATCCCTCAGTGCCGTTGACTGCGGCATGCAACTCCAATTACGAAGTCACGTTGAGTACTATGGAAGCTCCGTTACCATGCAGGTCAACGACCTGTTTAGGTAATCCCGCAGTTATCACAACTTGAAGAAACGTCATGGTTAGGTGTCTCTATGTCTTTTTATCCTCACATGAGGAAATGCGCCAAGTCAGCAGATTGCATGTGAACCCTATGGACTCACTCACATGACTTGGTACAGCGTTACAGCCATCTTTTCGCTGTCGCCAATCCACAGGCCACTCAGACTGAGCTTCAAGCATTAGCTTTCACCATACATGACTTATGCTGGCGAGGGACGTAGCCGATGGCAGCCACTGTCTCGTCTTTTCCCGACATGCTCTTGTCCCCTTCCGCTTTCGCGATTTCAGCCCTTTCGAGCACAGGTTAGCCGGGTGCATACAGAATACATCTGCAATTCTAGAGTGTTACAACTCACTTCAAGCTGTGCGTCTACGGCGCACGTAGGGAGGATTCATCCAGCAGACGCCATGCCAGACCTGGCGCAGTCCGTCCTCTTCCGGTGAGAAAAAGTTTCCGCACTTGGCGTTCCGCGCCGTGGCGCATACGTCCAGTTCGCACGGCCCGAATCTGGCATTCAGTTCCCGGAACAGCGGCCAGGGAGTCGCCCAATCATGCTTTTTACTCAGAAAATGCACGTTCATGCGTTCCCCCTCAAAGAAGCGACTCGTTCAGCAGGCCGCGTGTTATGATTTGCGAGATTTCGTCTTTTGCCCGCACGTCTCCAGAGCGGGCCTTGCGGGCCAGTTCCAGAGCCGTGGGAAGTTCTTTCGCCGTGAAATCACAGGCGGGGAAGCGGATGCCGCTGAGAATCCATGTGGGCGTGGATGTGATGCGCGACTGCGCGGCGACAATATCCGCGCCCACCAGGGGAGCGGCAGCTTGCAGGGCATCCGCGAAGGCATCCGGCGCAATGGCCGCTTCCTGAATCGCGGTCTGGAGAGCAGCTTCATAGGGAACCGGAATGCCGAGAGAGGTTTTCGGCAGAACGGCATCCCAGAAGCGATGTGCCGCATTGATGGAAAAGCCGCGCAACGCCTCATAGGCCAGGGCTTTTTTCAGCGATTCGCCGTATTCATCCGAGGGAATATGCCGCACGACAATGCACAGGCCGGGGTTGTCCCGCTGCGCCTGGAGCGGTTCCTGAATGCCGCAGTACGGGGTAGAGTAGGGGCGCGTTATCCGGTCTGGATGCACTACCCCTCTCTCCGAACCGTGCTTGCACCTTTCGATGCACACGGCTCTCACGGATGCCTCCTTGCTTTGGCTCGCCAATAGGGAAGGTCACGGCGGTGAAGCTCATTGTGGCAATCAACACAGAGAACCATGGTCTTTCGACGCATGGCGCACATCATTTGTTGCCACAGTTGCTTCTTTCCCTGTACATCCTTCAGAGCTTTAATGTGATGAACCTCCATATATCACCCTGTTTTCCCACAATATTCGCAGGTGGTTGCATTTAATCGCTGCACCAATTCTGAACGAGTCATTGTGAATCGTGTAGTATCCCAAGGAGTATCCACATTAGAATTATGGATTTTTGGAGGTTCATGGTCTTTCAACCTGAAAAGCCTGTAGGATTTTGGAATTCCGTTGATATTTACCTTCAGTTCATATCCAGATTGAGCAGATAGTTTCATTTTACGAGCTACTTTTCCTATGGAACTCTTGTGCTTATGAGAGAGTGTTGCAAAGAAACTCCATTGGGCTAGACCAATAACTCTTTGCAGAGCTGTTTTGTAGCCTTGAGCAAGGGAATAATAATTTGCTAATCCTCTCATTTCCGCATTATATGTCATCAATATTTCCACATCGCTACGCCGTAACAATGCAGGACGACTTTTTGGGCGGAATATTGCCATATCTCCATAGCCATTTTTACTCGCGTATTGGAACATCTTTTCAGATGGAATGTGGAGCTGCATTTTTTCTGAAATTGTCCTTCGATTACAAGTTCCCTTTCCCCATGCAATTTTTGTCGTCTTTGTGCTTGTGTATGTCTTTATATCATACACAAGAAATCTAACTCCATCATTTGCATCTGCGATACAAGTTTTCTCTTCAGACACT
>CAUHBW010000061.1 GCA_959604115.1 uncultured Bilophila sp.
GGGACGCTGTCCCTGATACCCGCCGCGCGGGCCGCGGTTGTCGTCGCGTCCGCCTTCGCGGTTGTCGCGCGGAGCGCGGTTGTCGGACGCGGCGGCCTGCGTACGCGCGGCGGCCACGGCGGCCGGATCGGGACGGGAAATGACGCGCACCTGCGGGGTGGACGGCTCCTGCGGACGGCGCGGCTTGCGGCGTTCGCGGCGTTCGTCGTCCTCGTCCCCTTCGGAGGCGGAAGCGGCGTTGCGGTTGCCCTCGGAAACCGGAGGCAGGAGCGACGGCGCGGAGGAGCCTTCGGGCCGGGCGGAGGCGGCGGGTTGCGCCTTCCGGGGCTTTTCGGCTTCTTCGGCCTTTTTCTTGGCGGCGGCTTCGGCGGCGGCCTTGGCTGCAGCTTCCTCGGCGGCCTTCGCGGCGGCGGCAGCGGCTTCGGCGGCAGCCTTGGCGGCGGCTTCCTCGGCGGCCTTGGCGGCGGCGATGTCCTGAGGACGGCTGATCACCTTGGCGACCGGCGCGGCTTCACGCAGGCCGGAACGCTTCTTGGGACGGCTTTCGCGCGGCTGGCGCGGCTTGTCTTCCGTCTTGGCCTCGGCCTTGGCTTCGGGCTCGGCGACGGGTGCGGGCTTATCCGCGGCTTCCTTCACGGGCTCGGCGGCCGGCTCCGCCGCCGGAGCGACGGGAGCGGCAGCGGCGACCGGCGCGGCCACTTCGGGCTGCGTCTCGGGCACACTGACGATGCGGGCCGCGGGCGTTTCCTGCCGCTTGCGCTCGGCGCGGGGCGCCTCTTCGGCCTCGGCCGCGACGGGAGCTTCCTCCGCGGACTGGCGACGCCGGCGAACGATGACTCCGGGCTGCACTTCGCGGCGGTTTTCGCCCTGCTCGGTCGTGGCGGTTTCTTTCAGATGGTTTTTCACACGATCGATGTCTTCCGCAGCGATGCTGCTGGAAGTGCTCTTCGCCGGAATGTCCAGCTCACGCAACGCCTGCAAAAGATTCTTGGTCGGTACGCCAAGTTCCGTCGCCAGGTCTTTCACCTTGGTCTTGTCTTCAGTCATGCACTAATCTCCCTTACGCTTCCGCCCGCCTGTGCGGAACCGCCGGAATTTTTCCCGGCAGGCCGTTTCCGAGCATACATACCAGCCGCGTCCGGGCTGGGTTTGGCTCTCATCGACCAGAAATTCCCCCCCCTGCGGGGACAGAACATGGCGCACGAGCTCCTGTTTGGGCATGCGCCGCCTGCAGATGGCGCACATCCGGGTGGGCACATGCCCCCGGTCCATGCTAGTCTTCTTCCCCGGCCTTGTCGGCCTTGTCCGCGTCGTCTTCGGCGTCGGCGGAAGCCGACTCGCCCACGACGGGGGTGAGGAAGTTGATGGCCGCACGCAAATCGCCGATACGGCTGTCCGAAAGGCTCAGCTTTTCGGACAGTTCTTCATCGGTCGCCTCCTGGAGCTGTTCCAGCGTGGTGAATCCGGCGCTCACGAGGTTGTCCACGGAGACTTCGGCCACACTGGCGACCTGCTCGAGCCCGCGGCCGATGGCGTTGGTTTCGTTGTAGCGGGTTTCAGTGAAAATATCGATTTTCCAGCCAAGCAGCTTGGCCGCGAGTTTGACGTTCTGCCCCTTGCGGCCGATGGCGCTGGTGAGCTGATCGTCGGGCACGGTAACTTCGAGGAGGTTTTCGGCCTCGTCGACCACGATGCGGGAAATCAAGGCCGGAGCCAGCGCGTTGCGGGCATAGGTCGAGATTTCGGGGCTCCAGACCACGATGTCGATGCGTTCGCCGTGGAGTTCCTGCACGATGTTCTGGATGCGGGAACCGCGCACGCCGACGCAGGCGCCCACGGGATCGACGTCGCGTTCGCGGGAGAGCACGGCGACCTTGGCGCGGCTGCCCGGATCGCGGGCGACGCCCATGATCTGCACGGTGCCGTCGTCGACTTCCGGCACTTCGCGGCGGAAGAGGGCGGCGGTGTAGTCGCGGTGGGCGCGCGAGATCACGATCTGCGGTCCGCGGCCTTCCTTCTTGACTTCAATGATCAGGGCCTGCACGCGGTCGCCGCGTTTGTAGTGCTCGCGGGGAATCTGCTCTTCCTTGGGCAGGATCGCCTCGGTGCGGCCGAGGTTGATGATCCATCCGCCCTTGTCGCGGCGCTGGATGATGCCGCTGCAGATTTCGCCCACGCGATCCTTGAACTCTTCATAGATGAGTTCCTGCTCCGCGTCGCGCATGCGCTGGATGATCACCTGCTTGGCGGACTGTGCGGCGATGCGCCCGAGGTCGGTCACCTTGAGGGGGAAGCCGATTTCGTCGTCGAGCTGCACGGAAGGATCGAGTTCGCGGGCGTTTTCAATGGCGATTTCGGTATCGGGGTCGGCCACGTCTTCCACGACGATCTTGAACTGGTGCACCTGGATTTCCCCGGTGTCGTCGTTATAGCTGACTTCGACGTCGATGTTTTCGCCGTACTTGCGGATAACCGAGGTGCGGACGGCGTCCTCAAGGGTGTCCACGAGCATGTCGCGGTCGAGCCCCTTGTCTTTGCTGATCTGATCAATGGCCTTTTTCAGTTCCAAATTCATGCAGCGCCTCCGCGTGTGCCCCTTGAATCTTTGGAGTCTTTCTTCCCGCCGAGTTTCTTGCCCGGTTCGGGGAAATGATGGATGAGGGTTGCCTTGCGCATAAAGGGCCAGGCGACGGTGACTTCTTCCGGTTCCTCGGCCTTGCGGGTCGCGGCGGGCAGGGCGAGGGTGAATTCCTCGTCGGCCACGGCGGTGAGGACGCCGGAAAATTTCTTGCGGCCCGGCCATGTGTCCAGAGGCGCGGCGAGAACCACATCCAGTTCGCGGCCCACGTAGGCCTTCAACTGATCGATTTTGAAGAAGGGGCGCTGGAGCCCCGGAGAGGAAATTTCGAGCGTCCAGTTGGAGGCGAAGGGATCTTCGACGTCGAGGGCGAGGCCCGCCAGCCGGGACAGTTCCGCGCATTGGTCGATGGTGACGCCCTGCGGGAGCAGTTCGTCCGTATCGGAGGCTTCGGAAGGGGCGGGTTCGGCGCCGGGAAGGACGTCCACGTAAATCCTGGCGATGGGGCGGGCCGCGCCGCCGATTTCAATGCCCCAGACCGTGAGTCCGAGGGAAGCCGCCAGAGGGGTGACCAGTTCGGTGATGAATTCGATTCTATCGGGTTGACTCATGCGTCTTGTCGTACTCCGTAACGCCCCGTGTCTGCTGTTTTCAAACGGGGCTCGGCATAAAAAAAAGGGGGCCGTCATCAGGCCACCCCAGTAGGACCGCTCGGTCGCGGTCAGACAGGATGAGAAGGAAAAGTCGCCTTTTTCTTCCGCAGGCATCCAAATAGCGCCTCTTTTTTCGGTTGTCAAGGAAAAACCCCGTTTTCGTCATGCGTGCCGGGGATTTTCGTTTCTTTAATCCTTGCGCGCGGGCCCGGCGGATCGTACACTCGATCCATCAACCCGAACCTAAGGAGCCGCGACATGGCGAAAAAGAAAATTCTCATCATTGCCGGTGATTTCGTTGAAGATTACGAACTCATGGTTCCGTACCAGATGCTTCTGATGGTGGGGCATGACGTCGATGTGGTCAGCCCCGGCAAGAAGCCCGGAGACACCGTGGCGACCGCCGTGCATGATTTTGAAGGTCAGCAGACCTATTCCGAAAAGCGCGGGCACAACTTCATGATCAATGCCGACTTCGACGCCGTCGATCCCGCCGCCTACGACGGTCTGGTGGTGCCCGGCGGGCGCGCGCCCGAGTATCTGCGTCTGGATCAGCGCGTCATCGACATCGTTCGCGCGATGGACGAAGCCAGGAAGCCCATCGCCGCCATTTGCCACGGCCCGCAGCTTCTCGCTCCCGCCGGGGTGCTGAAAGGCCGCTCCAGTACGGCCTATCCCGCCGTGATGCCTGAAGTCGTCGCCGCCGGAGGCACATGGTGCGCACCCAACGCGACCTTCAGCAACACCGTCGTCGATGGGCATCTCGTGACCAGTCCCGCCTGGACCGGGCACCCCGACTGGATGGCCGCCTTCCTGAAACTTCTCGTAACGAATATCGACGCGTAATTGAAGAATTGAGGCGGGGAGGAGTAAACTTTCACCAGAAAGTTTCCTCCTCCCCTCCTCAAACTCCACCCCTCCTCCTTCAAAGACTTTCGACCTTATCGAATCCCTGTTCCCGGCGTTCCCTGTTGAGGGAATGCCGGGAAGGGGATTTTTGCTTTTGTGGAATTATGATAGGGAGATGAAATGTTTCTTTTGGGTAACAAGAGAAACGAATGACGGGCAGGGCGGCAGATTGTTTCAAAAAAAGGTTGGGATTTTTATGCGGCGGGAGAGAAATCGAAAAAGGCGGCAGATGTTTCTATGAAGGAACATAGGGGTGTCTCCTAAGCGTTTTCTCTACATCTTTCAGAGAGGAGCAACCCGCGGCGTTCGGAAGCGAAAGAAAGAGGTCCGAGTCCGGCGCAAGCCGGGATCGGACCTCTTTCTTTCGCCCCCGAGGGGGTCCGGGGGGAATCATTCCCCCCGGACAAGGGGGTCAAGGGGGGGCGGTAGCCCTCCCTTGCCGCCGGAGGCGTTCATTTTATTCTTCGGCCTTGGCCTTCTGGTGTTCGGCGACGACCTTGTCGACCACGGGCTGCGGAGCCTCTTCGTAGTGGTCGAATTCCATCGTGAACACGCCCTGACCGCCGGTGATGGAGCGAAGCTCGGGCGCGTAGCGGAGCACTTCGCTCATGGGGATGTGGGCCTTGATTTCCGTGATGCCTACCTGAGAGTCGGAGCCGAGAACCTTGCCGCGCCGTGAGGAGAGGTCGCCGATGACGTCGCCCATGTACTCGTCCGGCACGGAGACGGAGAGGAGCACGATGGGTTCGAGCAGCACGGGCTTCAGGGACTCAAGCGCCTTCTTGAAGGCCAGCGAACCCGCGACCTTGAAGGCCATTTCCGAGGAGTCCACGGTGTGGTAGCTGCCGTCGTAGAGGCGCACCTTGAAGTCAACGACCGGGCAGCCGGCTATGAAGCCGCGCGCGGCGGTTTCCTGAATGCCCTTGTCGATGGCCGGGATGTAGTTGCGCGGGATCGCGCCGCCGACGATGGCGTCCTCGAACACGTAGCCGGAACCGCGCGGCAGGCCTTCCATTTCGATCCAGCAGTCGCCGAACTGGCCGCGTCCGCCGCTCTGCTTCTTGTGGCGGCCCTGCACCTGCACCTTGCCGCGCACGGTTTCACGATAAGGGACCTTGGGAGTCTTGAGCAGGATTTCCACCTTGTAGCGGCGCTTGGCGCGTTCCACGGCGGTTTCGATGTGCAGCTGGCCCATGCCGGACAGCAGGATGTCGCCGGATTCGTCGTCGCGGCCCAGTTTCAGGGTCACGTCCTCGTCCAGCAGTTTCTGCACGGCGGAGTACACCTTGTCTTCGTCGCCCTTTTCCTTGGGCGCGAGGGCGAAGGTGATCAGCTGCGGAGCCAGTTGCGGCATGGCGGCCACGAAGGGGGCCTTTTCGTCGCACAGGGTGTCGCCGGTGCGGGTATTCTTGAGCTTGCCGACGGCGACGATCGCGCCGGGTCCGAGCGTGTCCTTGCAGGGGGTCTGCGTTTTGCCGTCAAGATAGATGAGCGTGCCGAGGCGTTCCGGCTCTTCGGTCCGCATGTTCTTGAGCGTGGAATCCGAACTGATGGTCCCGGAAAGCACGCGCACCATGTTGAGCTGGCCCGAGAACGGGTCCGCAATGGTCTTGAAGACGAGGCAGGCCGCCGGGCCCTCGTCCGTGGAGGCGCGTTCGTTGCCGTCGGCGTCGAGGAAGGCGGGACGTTCGAGCGGCGAGGGGAACAGACGGGCCACGGCGTCGAGCAGTTCGCGCCCGCCCTTGTTCTCCAGCGAAGAGCCCACGACCACCGGGGTCAGGCTGCCGTTGAGCACGCCCTTGCGCAGGCCGGAGGCGATGTCCTCGGCGGAAAGGGAACCTTCCTCAAGGTATTTTTCCATCAGCTCTTCGTCGGATTCGGCGATGTTTTCGATGGTGGTGTCGTGCAGGAGGGCGGCTTCGTCGGCGAGGGCGTCGGGGATGAGCGCTTCGGTCGTCGCGCCGTTTTCGCCGAACATGAGGGCTTTGCCGCCGAGGATGTCCACCACGCCGACGAAGGCTTCGCCGTCGGTGATGGGCATGTACAGGGTGACGGGCTTCATGCCGAGCACGGCGGAAAGGCCGTTGTAGGCCATGTCGAAGTCGGCGCGGTCGCGATCCATTTTATTGATGAACACGATGGAGGGCAGCGCGGCTTCGCGGGCGGCGTTCCAGATGCGGCGGGTCAGGGGACGGACGCCGTCGACGGCGTCGATGACGAGGACGGCGGCGTCGACGCCCATCAGCAGGTAGGGGAGGTCACCGGTGAAGTTCGTGTCGCCGGGGATGTCCATGAGGAAGTGGCGATCCTTGTTCCAGAGGAAGGTCGCGAAACCGGGCTGGATGGAGCCGCGGCGCTTGATTTCTTCCGGTTCGTAATCAAGAGTGGTCGTGCCTTCTTCAATGGCTCCCAGACGGTTGATGACGCCGCTCTGGAAGAGCAGCATTTCCGCCAGTGAGGTTTTTCCGCAGCCGCCTGTACCGATCAGGGCGTAGGTTCGCTGGCTATCCAAGGCTTTGGACATAGTCCTCTCCTGCTTCTATGGGTGTTTCCAATACCTTCCGGGAGTCCCGGAGGGATTGCCTTTATGGTTCCCGCGCGAAGGGGGCGTGGGAAAGCGATCTTGGTGGAAACCCGACGCGTCGGGCCCGTTTTCGATCTGTTCTTACCGTTTGTCATAGGGAGTAGTCTCCATATATGTCAAGGGGGGTCTTTTTCTCGGCGTGGTTGCGGAACATTTTCCGGCGGCGGGGCGGGGCGGACTGGCTTGTGTTTTTTTGAGCAAAAAGAAGGGAAAAGGACGGTCGGGGCGATTGACAGCCGGGACGAAACGGGTAGGATTTCCGCTTCATGGGAAAAGCGTTTCGCCGAACCGCGCAAGGAGCCGTTTTGACAGCAGCACCGCGAGCCAAGAAAAGTCTTGGACAACATTTTTTGAAGGACGCCAAAACCTCGGCGCGCATCGTGGACCTTCTGCGGATCACGCCGGAGGACCGGGTGCTGGAGATCGGGCCCGGACCCGGAGCGATCACCGGCATCATCCACGAACGCGGCCCGGCCAGGTTCCGGCTCATCGAGAAGGACAGCTACTGGGCGGCCCACCACGCCGAACTGGAACGGCCCGCCCCCCCCGCCGTGGAGGTGCTCAACGACGACGCGCTGGCCTTCCCGTGGGAATCGCTCGAAGGGCCGTGGAAGATCATCAGCAACCTCCCGTACAACGTCGCCTCCCCGCTCATGTGGGACATCGTGTCCCGCACGCCGGATCTGACCCGGGCGGTCTTCATGATTCAGAAGGAAGTCGCCGAGCGGCTGTACGCCAAGCCGGGCACCAAGGATTACGGCGCGCTGTCGGTCTGGATTCAGAGCTACGTGCGCGTGGAGTGGGGCTTCGTGGTCGGGCCCGGCGCGTTCAATCCGCCGCCGAAGGTGGATTCCGCCGTGGTCACGTTCGTGCCCCTGCCGAAGGAGCGGCATCCGAAACGTCCCGAGGCGTTGTCCGCAATGCTCAAGGTCTGTTTCCAGCTCCGGCGCAAGCAGTTGCAGTCCATCCTGCGGCGCGCGGGCCGGGCCGATCCCGCAGCCGTGCTCGAAGGGCTCGGCATCGCACCGGAGGCGCGGCCCGAGACGCTTTCTCCTGCGCAATTCCAGCAACTTGCCGAGGCTTTTGGACGTTCCGGGAGTTGACTTCGCCGTCAAAACATGATTGACCAGAAAGACGGCGGAACCAGTTTCATCCCCATAAAGAATGCCCCATGATCAAAGGGCGTTGCGCCGAGGGACGGCGTGGCCCTGCGACGGCGGGCGCGATTGCGGAACGGGTCGCGGTGGTGTACCATGCCTTGTCTTCCGCAGTCCGAAACGTGCAAGGAGTCGATGATGACCAAGGCAGATCTCGTCGCGCAGATTGCGGCCAGGGCCAACATGACCAAAGCGGCCGCGGAACGCTCCCTCAACGCCATGCTTGATTCCATTCAGGAAATGCTGGCGGAAGACGGCAAACTCACCTTGACCGGTTTCGGGACGTTCGCCGCGGAGATGCGTCAGGAACGTCTGGGGCGCAATCCCCGCACCGGAGAGGTCATCGCCATCGCGGCCTCGAAGGTGGTGCGCTTCCGTCCCGGCAAGATGCTCAAGGACGCTCTAAACAAGTAAGGAGAAAGCAGATGTTGCACGGCGAAACCATCCACAGCCCCCTGCCTCAGGACATTCCGTGGTGGTCCCCCGACTTCGCGGTCTTTTTCGGGGTTCTGTACCTCGTGCTGTTCGTGATCGGCTCCGGCGTGGGGTACGTGATCCTGCGCTCCGTGTGGGACACCTGCCGCGATGCGTGCTCCGGCGAAGGGCACGGCGAAGAGGCCGTGACCGAAAGTCACTAAAGGGCTTGCTTTTTGTCGCGGAGTCGTCTATCCTCCCTCTTCTGTCTTCAGGCTAAGGGTTTTTGGCTCGCCCTGGAACAGTATTTCGCAAAGAGGGGGTGATGACCATGCCCGGAGTCTTTCTGAACGAAGACGACTACAACTTCGATATCGCTCTGCGCCGCTTCAAGAAGCAGGTGGAAAAGGCCGGCATTCTGTCCGAAATGAAGAAGCGCCAGCACTTCGAAAAGCCGAGCGTCATGCGCAAGAAGAAAAAGGCCGCCGCCCGCAAGCGTCTGCTGAAGAAAATGCGTAAGATGAACGCCGCCTAGTCTTTCTCCGTTTCTTCGTCCTCCCCGGATGCGGAAACGGAAAAGGCAAGGGGTTTGGGACGCTCCATCGTTTTTACGGGAGTTCCCGTCCGGTTTTGCTGGCGGGATCTTTCGCGGACGAGCGGAGCGTTTCAGTGTTTCCCCCTCCTTTTCCGCTCGGCGGGGCGGGACGAGATGACGATAGAGGTGGATACACGGGAAGTCCGTCCGGCTTTCCGTGTTTTTTTCAATCAGTATCTCCCGGGAAACACCATGTCTCTGACAACGCAAATCGAGCAGGACTACATCGCCGCCTACAAGGCCAAGGACGCCCTGCGCCTCGGCGTTCTGCGTCTTCTGAAGACTGCGGCCAAAAACCTGCAGGTGGAACTCATGCGGCCCGTCACCGACGACGAGCTGGCCGGGGTCATCCAGAAGCAGGCCAAGCAGCGCCAGGACTCCATCGAACAGTTCACGGCCGCCAACCGCGTCGATCTCGCGGACAAGGAAGCCGCCGAACTCGCCATTCTGAAAGAATACCTTCCCGAACCGCTCTCCGAAGAAGAGCTGGCAGCCGCCATCGACGCCGCCGTCGCCGCGCTCGGCGTGACCAACATGTCCGGCATGGGCAAGGTCATCCAGTCCGTCATGGGCGACTATAAGGGCCGCGTGGACGGCAAGGCCGTCAGCTCCGCGGTCAAAGCCCGCCTGAGCTAGCCCCCGCGCGGGACGCCGCGCCGGAGGAAGTGAGTTTGCATGGATAGCCGTACTTTAAAGGCTCTTGAGTTCGGCAAGGTGCTTGAGCATCTTGCCGGATCGTGTGTGTCCGAGGCAGGCCGGAGGGTCAGCCTCGGCCTTCTCCCGTCGGGCGACGCCGACGCCGTCAACGCCGCGCATACCCTTTTCGACGAAGTCCGCACCTGGTCCGCGCACAGCGGGTTCCGGCTGGCCGATTTTCCGGATATGGAGGGGCTTTTCCCGCATCTGGAAAAGGCCGCCGTTTCCGTCTCGTCCGCGCCCCTCGACGCCGACGCGCTGTGGGCGCTGCGCGAAACCCTGCTTCAGGGCCGCAAAGCCGTCCAGTCCATCAGCGAAAACGGCGCGATGTGGCCCTCCCTGCGCGATCTCGTGGCCTCCATGCCCCTGCCGGAGATGACCCTTTCGGCCCTGTCCCGCTGTCTCGGCGACGACGGGCTGATCAAGGACGAAAGCTCCCCCGAGCTCATGCTCGTGCGCGGCGAACTGCGCCGTCTGCACCTCATGTGTCTCCGTAAGGTCAAGGAGTTCGCGGTCCAGTACAACATCGCCCAGTATTTGCAGGACGACTACATGACGCTGGCCTCGGACCGTTACGTCCTGCCGCTCAAGTCGAATTTCAAGGGCCGCATTCAGGGCATCATCCACGACTATTCGAACACCGGCGAAACCTGCTATTTCGAGCCGTTGTTCCTCGTGGAGCAGAACAACCGTCTGCAGGAGCTCAAGCGCGAGGAACGCGACGAGGAACGCAAGGTGCTGCGCTACCTCACCGACATCGTGCAGAACGAGCTGCCGTTCATCCGCTCGGCGTGGGAGCTGCTGGTCCGGCTGGACGTGGAGCTCGCCAAGTGCGGACTGGCGGCCTCCTTCGACGGCGCCTGCGCCACGATCAGCCCCGACGGCGAAAACGCGCCCCTGTCCCTGCTCGGCGCGCGGCACCCGCTCCTCGCCCTCGATCCGCAGATCCGCAAGCAGGGCGGCCCGCACCCGGTGGACCTGCTTTTCCGGCCCTCGGATCGCGCGCTGGTCATCAGCGGCGGCAACGCGGGCGGCAAGACCGTGTGCCTCAAGACGCTCGGCCTGCTCGCGGTGATGACGCTCGCCGGACTGCCCATTCCCGCCGCCAAGGGATCGGTCATTCCGTGGTGGACCTCCATCCACGCCTTCATCGGCGACGAGCAGAGCCTCGACGATCATCTTTCCACCTTCACGGCGCAGATCCGGCATCTCGGCAACGCCTGGGACGCTACGGACAGCCATACGCTCATCCTGCTCGACGAGTTCGGGGCGGGCACCGATCCCGCTCAGGGCGCGGCGTTGGCGCAGGCCGTGCTCGACGGTCTGCTCGAACGCGGGGCGCACGTCGTCGCCGCGACCCACTTCCCGGCCCTGAAGACTTACGCGCTCACCCGCGAGGGCGTGCGCGCGGCGTCCGTGCTGTTCGATCCGTCCACCAAGAGGCCGCTGTTCCGGCTGGCCTACGATCAGGTCGGCGCGAGTCAGGCGCTGGACGTGGCCCGCGAGCACGGGCTGCCCGAATCGGTGCTGCGCCGGGCCGAGCAGTATTTGTTACTGGACGGTCAGGACATGACGGCGGTGATGGATCGCCTCAACGCGCTGGCCGCCAGGCGCGAAAACGAGCTGGACGCGCTCAAGGCCGAGCAGCAGCGCACCCGCGAGAAGCGCAAGGCCGTGCAGGAACGTTTCGAGCGCGAGCGCGAACGCCTCGCCAAGGAAGTGCGCGAGCTGTCCGCCAAGGTCATGAAGGACTGGCAGGACGGCAAGGCCGGGCACAAGCAGGCGCTCAAGGAACTTTCCAAGGTGCGCGCCGAACTGAACGTTTCTCCCGAACAGGAAGAGGCGGCGGTTCCGGCGTTCCGCATCGAGGATCTCAATCCGGGCCAGCACGTGATGCACCGTCCGTGGAACAAGAAGGCCGTGGTCCGCGAAGTGGACGTCCGTCAGAGCCGGGTCAAGCTGGACATGAACGGCGTCACCCTATGGGCCGACGCCGCGCTGCTCGGTCCCGCCGACGCGCCCCAGCAGCCGGTGAAGCCCAAGTCCGGCGTACTGGTGCGGACGACCGCCGGGAGTGATCCCGAATTGTCTCTGCTGCGGCTCGACCTGCGGGGCAAGCGCGCGGATCAGGCCATTGGAGAATTGTCGCAGTATCTCGACCGAGCCTTGCTGTCCGGGCGCGAAGGCGTAGAGATCGTGCACGGGCGCGGCACCGGCGCGCTGCGTAAGGAAGTGCACGCGTTTCTCAAGACGTTCCCCGGCATCGCTTCGTTCGCGCTGGCTCCCGAGGATCAGGGAGGCGACGGCGTAACTGTAGTTACGTTTAAGTAACGTAAGAGAACTGGGAACGTCGGAAAAGTCTTTTCGGACGGTTCCGGGGAGGAACGGGGGAACCCTCTCCGCTCCTTCCCGGGCTCCTCATGATTTATAACATGAGGAAAAGGGTTTGACTGCGGATGATCCCGACTTATATGTGGAGAACCGCAGGACATTGGCGGCGTGCGCGGCGGCCCCCACGGGGCGTGTTCGCGGGACGCGAGGGGGAAAGGTTCCCCCGAATCAGAAGGGGATTGCCCCGGCGGTCGGTCGTGGCCGTTCGGCGCGGGGCTTGCGGGCATCACAACGCGGCGGCCCCTTGCCGCCGGAGGCATACGGGAGCGTATGGGACGGAACGCAAGAGCGATTCAGGAAATCAAGGCACGCCTGAATATCGTGGACATCGCCCGGCGCTACGTGGACCTGAAACGCAACGGCCCCCGCTGGGTGGCTCCGTGCCCCTTTCATCAGGAAACCAAACCGTCGTTTTCCATTAACGAGGAAGAAGGTTTCTTTTATTGTTTCGGCTGTCAGGCGTCCGGCGACCTGTTCGACTTCTATGGGCAGATCAACGGGCTGGACTTCCGGGAGACGCTGGAGCAGCTCGCCGAGGAAGCCGGGGTCACGCTGGAGCGCGGGCCGCAGAAACACGACGGGCAGCCCGCAGGACAAACCATGTCCAAGCGGCGGCAGCTGCTCAAGATCCACGAAATCGCGGCGGCGCATTTCATGGACAACCTTGTCGGCGCGGACGGCAGGGAATGCCGGGACTACATGGCCCGGCGGGGAATTTCCGAGGAGGTCGCCAAGACCTTCGGACTGGGCTGGAGCCGCCGGGACTGGCAGTCGCTGGCCGAGGTGCTGCGCCGGGCCGGGTTCAGCGAGAGCATGGGCGTCGAGGCAGCGCTGCTCGGCAAGAGCGAGCGGGGCAGGGCGTACGACCGCTTCCGCGGACGGTTGATGTTTCCCATCCGCAGCCTTTCGGGGAACGTGATCGCCTTCGGGGGACGCATCATCGCCGACGAGGACGAGGCCAAGTACATCAACAGCAGCGACTCCCTGTTGTACAAGAAGGGCGAGCACTTGTACGGCCTCCAGCAGGCCCGGCGCGCCATCGCCACGGGGAAGCCCGCCATGTTGACGGAAGGTTACATGGATGTGGTGA
>CAUHBW010000062.1 GCA_959604115.1 uncultured Bilophila sp.
TCGGAGGCGAACGTCTCCCGGCTACTCGACAAAAAGGCAAAAAAGGTTCAGCCATGACGGATGTTATCATGGCAACATATGCTCACTAAAGGCTATTTACTAAAATTCTCCACAAAAAAGAGGCCGAATGGCCTCTTTTTTCTTTCAGGAAATGCCTGTCCCTTCATCGCGCCGCCTGCCGTCGAGCCTCCGTTTCCGAGGGGGTCCGGGGGGCATCATGCCCCCCGGCGGGTGCAGGGCGGCGCCCTGCCGGAGCCCGAGGCGGAGCCTCGGAGAAAAAGACGGCACCCGGTTACCCCTCCTCACCGTCCCCCGCGACGGCGTCCGCAGCCTCCTCGGGTTCGGGCTTCCACTCGCCGGGCATGGGCGTGTCGCCGAGATCGGCCTTGTCCCCGAGATAGGGATTGAAATACCCGTAGGTAATCCACGGACAGGCCCGGCGGATGCGCTTGCGGAAGTTGTTCAGCCCCACGGACGGCCCGAACGTGATGCCTTCGAGCAGGGAAGGGTAATATTCGGGATCGATGTTCAGGTTGCGGAGCTGCACGAGACTGATCCCGGTGGAACGGAACAGCTCGATGAGTGCCTCGATTTCCTCCTCCGTATCCGTGACGCCGGGGAAATACAGCAGGTTCACGGCGACATGCACGCCGCGCGAACGGGCTTCAATAATGGACTGGCGCACGTCGTCGAAGGTATAGCCGTGAGGCCGGTAGTAACGGTTGTAGACCTCGGGCCGGGCGCTGTTGAGGCTGACGCGCAGCGAAGTCAGCCCCGCGTCCGCCAGTTCCGCGACGGCCTGCGGGCGGGACGAGTTGGAATTCAGGTTGATGGTGCCGCGCCCGCCTTCCTCGCGGTATCGCCGCACCGCCTCGATGAGCAGCGGCGCTTCGGTCAGCGGCTCGCCTTCGCAGCCCTGCCCGAAGGAAAACACCGGCTTCTCGGTTTCGCGTTCGGCGTGGAAGTGCATCAGTTCCACCAGTTCGTCCGCCGTGGGCGTGAAGGTCAGACGGCACTGGGGAGTGGCGACGATTTTGGAGCCTTCTTCCTGCTGCGAAATGCACCCGATGCACCGGGCGTTGCAGGTCCGCGAGGTCGGCATGGGCACTTCGTAGCGGCCGAGGCACAGATTTTTCGCCGCCGGACACCCGTAACGCAGCGCGCAGTTCTCCATGATGTGTTGTATGAGGCGGTTGTCCGGGAACCGGTTCAGGATCGCGCGGGCGGAGCGTTCGATCTTGCCACGGGAAATGCCCTTGAAGACCTGACGCACGTCCTCGTCCACCTTCTTCGCGCAGACGTAGAAACGCCCGTTGGCGAAGCCCACCGCCCCGTAGGCGAACAGCGGCAGCATGGGCGCGCCCTCGTCGGTCACGTACACGGGATGCGCCGTCAGGGTATGCGCGGGCGCGGCGAAGGCCGCCACGGCCCAGTCCTCCATGACTTCGGTTTCCCCGGTTTCGGGGTTGAGTCCCACGGCCCGGCGTCCGGGCAGCAGAAACAGCTCGCTCTCGTCCGGGAGGGGCATCAGCTCGTCGGGACGGGGCAGGCTCCACTCTTCGCCGCGACGGCACATGAGGAGAAAGTCCGGGTGATCGTAGATGTTCCCCTGCTCGTCGGCGACGAGCAGGCGGGGGCGGATGGAAGGAGATGCCATATGGAAGGGTCCTTGCGGTTGTGGTCAATGGGTATTATGACGGAAGCCGATGCGCCTAGAGGTACCGAAAGCGAACCGTCTCCGCAAGGGGCATCGCGAAACCGTCCACATTATCGGAAAGGAAAAGGTTATGCTGCTGGCTTTCGAGGTTGTGCTGTTCGGAGGGTTGGCCTTCATGTTTTTCTGCATCCTGCGCAATCAGGACGCCATGCTCCAGAACATGCGCGAAGAGCACGCCGCCATCCTCTCCGCGCTGGCGAAGCTCGAAAGGCGCATCGCCACGCTGCAACAGCTTGAGGCCAGCATCGCCGTCAATCCGCTGGCGAAGCAGCCCTGTCCGCAGGAGTCGGAACCCGCCTCCGCGCCGGAGCCCGGCACTTGGAGCCGCGCCACAACCCCGGCGGCGGAACCGCGTCCGCTCGAGCCATGCTCGCCCCTCGACGGCCTCAGCCTCGATCCGCCCTCCTCTCTCGGTTACGACGATGACGACCGCCCGCGTGGCGGCATGCCTGACTTGAAGATATAAGAGGAAGAAGGGGGAGGGAAACTTTCCAAAACAAGTTTCCCTTCCTTCAAAGATTTTTGAGCTTGTCGAATCCCTCGCCGAGAACGGGGCGTCAGCCGGGGACAGGCCCGTCCGGCGCGTCCGTTTGGAAGCAGCAACGCTTCCGCCTCGTCCGGGGACGAATTCTTTGTCGAAAACAGCAACATGTTGTTCGACACGTAAAAGGCCGGGGCGTTCCCGGCCTTTTGCATGGAAAAAGGGGAAATCGGGACTCAGTCGCCCGTCATGAGCGTCCGCATGACGTCGATCAGCTTGCCTTTCCTGTCGGCCCCGCACTGTTCGAGGACCGTCGCCGCGTCTTCGCGGAACGTATCCTGATGGATGGCCTGATCGAAATCCGCCTCCGTGTTTTCGGCGAATTCCGATTCCAGATACCCTTGCGTCCAGAGCAGGAGCTTCGCGGCCTCTTCGGGAGCGGACGCCTTGAGGAACGCGGAACAGCTCGGTTCCTCGCCGCCTTCGGGTACGTCATACTGAACGTTCTCCAGCAGTTCGTCGAGGGGGCTGTCCGGGGCCTCGGCGCAGGCGGCGAGGATGCCTTCCTCAAAATTCCTGACGGCCCCCTCGGCGTAGACCGTGCTCGAACCTTCCGCCGCATAGCCCTCCAGATACGAGGTCAGGAGCCGACGCGTCCCGGCGTCCAGCCCGGCGTACTGCTTGCAGGTAAGCTCAAACGGATCGACGTCGTTGCCGACGCCCTTCATGGCAAAGGCGCTGAAATCGTCCAGCGCCGGAGCGTTCGTCGCCGTCACCATGACGGCGGCGACGCCCCACATGAGCGAAAAAAAGCGGTTCATGCGTCCTCCAGAGAGGCGGATCGGGCTGAACGGGCCCAGCCCTGTCTGCGGATACGCCGGAGCCCCCCGGCGTCCCCCGGCCCATGCCGAGGGAATCGCCCGGAGTATCCCAACTCGGGTCCATTGTCCATATGGCCGTATCATGAAAAAAACGGCGGTGTTGGACACCGCCGTCTCGAAAGCCCGGACCCTCTTTCCGCAACGCGGAAAGCCTCGTCCGACGGACCTGGGAACCCCGTTCAGGAGACGAACGCCCGGAACGCCTCCGCGTACTTGGAAGGCTGAAACTCGATCACCTCATAGCTGGCGATTCCCTCAATAAAAAAGGGATCTTCGCGCATAATCGCCCCGGCCTCCGCCGCATCCGCCGCCGCGCACAGGATCACGCCGCCCGTGCGGGGATGCTTCCGCCCCGAACACACGAACTTTCCCAGACCGTAATACCTGTCCAGATACGCCACATGCTCGGGCAAGACCCGCTCCACTTCGGACAACGGCTTCACATACGTCAGATTAAAGACAAACATGGGTCACGTTCCTTTTTCCGACGCCGTTGGAGAAGACCGGAAAGCCGCCGGAAGGATTCAGGTCAAGGTGCGGGAAAGGAAAGGGAGTTCCCTTCCCCCGATTCCCCATACGTCAGAAGCTGTAGCTTGCGCGGATCACCGCGCCGAGGGAGCGGTCCACGTCGGTCTTGGAGAACTCGTCGCCGCCCTTGTCATACAGGCGCAGCTGCCGGTCGAACAGCAGTTCCGCGCCGACCGTAAATTTCAGATTGTTGATGGGCGTGATGTCGAGATACGCGCCGCCGGTGTAGCCGGACTCTTCCATATAGCCCTTCTTGGTGACGTCGCTGTCGTTGGAAAGCCGGTAGATGTCGCGATCCCAGCGTGCCGCCATGCGCGCGGCGAGCAGTTCGTTGAAACGGTACTGCACCCTTGTGCCGGGGAAGCCCACGGTCGCGGACAGGCCGAAGTCCTGTTCGTTCCCCCACTCCACGCCGACCAGCGGCAGCACCAGCGGGCGCACCGGAGAAATCAGCCCCACCGCGCCGAGATGCAGCTTCAGTTCATAGGACGGGGAAAACGTCAGTCCCCCGCGCGGCGCGAAGGTGAACGAATCCCACATCTGATCCTCGAAGCCGGAAACGACCGTGCCGCCCGCGAACCAGCCCACGGTATCGTTCAGATACCCGTCGAACGAGGCGTCCAGCCAGAGCTTGTTCATCTCGTCCCACGGCTTGCCCTTCTTGCTGAAGTTCACCGAATCCGAATGGCTCCAGCTGTAGGACGTACGCTTGTAGCCGAGCGTGAGCCACTTGTACCCGGCGGAAACGCCGCTTTCCGTTTTGGAGTAGGAACCGCCCTCGTCCACATCGGCCTTTTCGTAACCCTGCGTATAGATATTAAAACGCGGGCCGTCCGGCTGCTCCGCCCAGCCGAAGCGGGGCAAGGAAAAAACCGACAGCGCCAACAGGCACGCTACGGCGGCAATCGTTCTGAATCGTCTTGCAGTCATCGCAACCTCCCGAATCGTTTTCCCGCATCCGCCTCCCGGACGGTGCGGAATGCGTACAATATACTGGGAACGCTGGGTTTGTATACCCCCCGGAAGCCCTCGAAGCGCAACGGACGGCGACGCGACGTCGGTGCGGCCCCCGTCCACTCCACGGTTTCGGGAAAGCGGACGGACGCCGACGGCTGCAAGGCCCCGCACGCGTCCGGCGCGCACTCCGGCAGGCTGTTTCATGGGGGCAGCACACAGGCAGACGGCCCGGAAAACAAGGGCCCTTTTTCCCCGCGCGGCGTCCCCGTCCGGGAGGAAATGCGGCGGCATCGCGGGCGAAAATCCCGCATCACCCACCGCCGAACCGGAAACTCCCGCTCCGGGCCGGAGGAACAGGTATCTTTTGCCTTTTTGCGGCTTCGGGGTTACACTGCCGCCCAACTTGGAGCCCAACCGCGTGCGGGGGCTCCCCATTTTATTCTGAGGTACATCTATGCGCTGGAGTCAATGGTACATCCCCACTCTGAAAGAAGCCCCCGGCGACGCTGAAGTCATCAGCCACAAACTGCTGATCCGTGCGGGCATGATTCGCAAACTCACTTCCGGCATCTACACCTGGCTGCCCCTCGGCCTGCGGACCCTGAACAAGGCCGCCAACATCGTGCGCGAGGAAATGAACCGGGCGGGCGCTCAGGAAATCCTCATGCCGACCGTGCAGCCCGCCGACCTGTGGCGCGAATCCGGGCGTTGGGAGCACTACGGCAAGGAACTCCTGCGCTTCAAGGATCGCCACGAACGCGACTACTGCCTCGGCCCCACGCACGAGGAAGTCGTCACCGATCTTCTGCGCGGCGAAGTCCGCTCCTACCGCCAGCTTCCCATGAACCTGTACCAGATTCAGACCAAGTTCCGCGACGAGATCCGTCCCCGCTTCGGCCTGATGCGCGGACGCGAATTTCTGATGAAGGACGCCTACTCCTTCGACAAGGACGACGCGGGTGCCGACGCCAGCTACCGGAACATGTTTGAAGCGTACAAGAAGATTTTCAGCCGCATGGCCCTCCAGTTCCGTCCCGTGGAGGCCGACTCCGGCTCCATCGGCGGCAACTTCTCGCACGAATTCATGGTGCTGGCCGAAACCGGCGAAGACACCATCGCCTACTGCACCGGCTGCGACTGGTCCGCCAACATCGAGCGCGCCGCCGTCCTCGCCCCGGAAACGGACTGCAGGGAAACCTGCGCCGCCATCGAGGAAGTGACCACCCCGGATCAGCACACCATCGAAGAAGTGTGCTCCTTCCTCAAGGTGCCCGCGCAAAAGCTCATCAAGACGCTCCTCTACGTGGTGGACGGCAAGCCCGTGGCGGCTCTCGTGCGCGGCGACCGCGAACTGAACGAAATCAAGCTGAAGAACTACTTCAAGGCCGACGAGGTGGTGCTCGCCTCGCCCGAGCAGGTGACGCAGTGGACCAACGCCCCGGTGGGCTTCGCCGGTCCCGTGGGCTTCACCGCCGGTCCCATCGTGGCCGACCACGAGCTGATGGCGGGCACGGACTGGATCGCGGGCGCGAACAAGGCCGACACGCACATCCTGCACGTCGATCTCCGGCGCGACGTTCCGGCCTTCGCCTACGCCGATCTGCGCGCCATCGCGGAAGGCGACGTCTGCCCCCGCTGCGGCAAGCCGGTGGCCTTCGCCAAGGGCATCGAAGTGGGCCACGTCTTCAAGCTCGGCACCAAGTATTCCAAGGCTCTCAACGCCATCTACCTCGACGAGAACGGCAAGGAGCAGACCATCATCATGGGCTGCTACGGCATCGGCGTCTCCCGCGTGGTCGCGGCCTGCATCGAGCAGAACAACGACCGCGACGGCATCGCCTTCCCGCCGCCCCTCGCGCCGTTCGACCTCGAACTGGTCAACCTTGACCCCAAGAACGCCGACACCGCCGCCAAGGCCGACGAGCTGTACGAACTGCTCGGCAAGATGGGCCTCGACGTGCTGCTCGACGACCGCGAAGAACGCCCCGGCGTGAAGTTCAAGGACGCCGACCTCATCGGCCTGCCCATGCAGGTCGTCGTGGGCGGCAAGGGCCTCGCCCGCGGCATCGTCGAAGTCAAGAACCGCAAGACCGGCGAAAAGGGCGAACTCCCCGTGGAAGGCTTCGCCGAAGCCTTCGCCGAGTGGCGCAAGGGCGTCCTCGCCTGCTGGGGCATGTAGCCGACGAAACTCTTGGGGAAGGGGAGAAGGAACCCTTCTGAAGAAGGACTTCCTTCTCCCCTTCCCCACCCCCTCCTCTCATCTTCCTAAGACTTTTTACTTTTATGTCCGGAAGGATGCGAAGGGCGGGGCCGGTTCGATCTGTGAACGGACGGAAACAAAATTCCCACATGGCGATGAAGCGGCGGGGCCGGTTCATCGCCATGCCGCATACGGCCCCATTCCGGGCGAACGAAACAACCACCATCCCGCTCCGGCTCAAAACGCGCCGGGTCAAGGGGCGGCTCGCCCCTTGCGGGTGCAGGGCGGAGCCCTGCCCGCCGGAGGCTCATCTCCCCATGTCCATCCTCACCGTCCGCCAGCTCACGGCACAGATCAAGGACGCCGTGGAAAACGGCTTCCCCTACGT
Organism: uncultured Bilophila sp.; assembly: GCA_959604115.1. Classification (GTDB taxonomy): domain Bacteria; phylum Desulfobacterota; class Desulfovibrionia; order Desulfovibrionales; family Desulfovibrionaceae; genus Bilophila. Next base: position 7,153 of record CAUHBW010000062.1, read on the forward strand.
CTGGGTGCGCGGCGAGGTCACGAACCTGTCCCGCCCCGCCTCCGGACACCTCTATTTTTCCCTGAAGGACGACAACGCGCTTCTTCAGGCCGTCTGGTTCAAGGGCAGCCAGAAAGAACGCGAAGCCTTCGACCCGCTCACCGGCGAAGTCTTCGAGGACGGCCCGCGCCTCAGCCTCGCCGCCACGCTCAGGAACGGGCAGCAGGTCATCTGCGCCGGACGGATCACCGTGTACGCCCCGCGCGGCGGCTACCAGCTCGTGGTCGAGCTCGCGCAGGACAGCGGCGAAGGGCAATTGCATCTCGCGCTGGAGGCCCTCAAGCGCAAGCTGTCGGAAAAGGGCTACTTCGCCGTCGAACGCAAACGCCCCATCCCCGAACACCCGCGCCGCGTGGCCGTAATCACCGCGCCCGCCGGGGCCGCCATCCGCGACTTCCTGCGGCTGTCGGGCGAACGCGGCACGGGCTGCGAAATCCGCATCCACCCCGTGCCCGTGCAGGGCGACGACGCCCCGCCCCGCATCGTCGAGGCTCTGGACGCCGAAAACCGGCGCGGCTGGGCCGACGTGCTCGTGCTCATCCGGGGCGGCGGATCGTTGCAGGACTTGTGGGCGTTCAACGACGAACGCGTGGCGGACGCCGTGTACCGCTCCGGCATCCCCGTGGTGGCGGGCATCGGACACGAAATCGACACCTCCGTCGCCGACATGGTGGCGGACCTGCGCGCCGCCACGCCGAGCCATGCGGCGCAGCTTCTCTGGCCCGAACGCCAGTGGTACGCCCAGCTCGTGGACGATCTCGAAACAGGCCTGCTGGACGCAGCCGAGCGGCGGCTTGCCGAACGGGGCGAAAAGCTGGACACGCTGTCCCGCGCCCTGACGTGGCTTTCGCCGGAACGCGGCCTGTCCCGTCTGGAGGAGCGTTTCGACGCGCTCCGGCGGCGGCTGTCCTTCACGCTCGAACAAAAGCTGGAACGCGCCGACGCCGGGTTGCGCCCGCTGGAATCCGCCCTTGCCCGCCATGCGGACCCTCGCGCGCTGGACGCCCGTCTGGAACGGGTGGACGGACTGGCCCGCCGCCTCGAACAGGCGCAGGCCCAGCGGCTTGCGCGGGCCGGGCTGCAACTGGACGCGGCCTCCTCGCGGCTGGAGGAACGCTTCGCCGCCGCGTTCGAGGAACGGGATCGCCGTCTCGAACGGGAAGAACTCAAACTCCGCGGGCTCGACCCGGAAGGGCCGCTCGAACGGGGCTACGCCTACGCCTTTACCGCCGACGGACGTTTCGTCCGCAGCATTCGGGACGTGCAACCGGGCACGCCCCTGACCGTCAAAATCCGCGACGGCGAGGTGGACGCCCGCGTCACCGCCGTTCGCGCCAATGGAGAATGCCATGATACTCCGTAACTGCCGGATCGCCCTGCTCGCCGGATGCCTCGTTCTGGCCGCCTGCGGCGGCGCGCTGGCCGCGTCCCTGACCATCCACGCCCCGGAAGAGGCCAGACAGGGAACCGCCGTCCGGGTCCGCGTCGTCATCGACGAACAGCTCCCGCAAATCGCCTTTACGTGGCTCGGCAAAAACATCGTCGCGCCCACGGTGGCGGACGGTCAGAACCGCATCGCCGAAGCCCTGCTCCCCGTGCCCGTGAACGCCGAAAAGGACATGGTCGTTCAGGCTTCCGCCGGGACGCTGACCGGCAAGGCCACGGTCAGGGTGCTCAAGGTGAAGTGGCCCGAGCAGCAGATTTCGGTCAAGAAAACCTTCGTGAACCCGCCCAAGGAAGCCATGAAGCGCATTGACGGCGAACGCAAGAAATCCGCCGAGACGCTCAGGCGCGTGACGCCCGAACGCTACTGGCGGGGCACGTTCCTGCGTCCGGTCCCCGGCGTCGTGACCAGCGCCTTCGGCGGCAGGCGGATGTTCAACGGCGAGCTGCGCTCCTACCATCGCGGAGTGGACCTGCGCGGCGCGCAGGGAACGCCGATCAAGGCTATGGCCGACGGCAAGGTCGCCATCGCGCAGAACATGTATTTTGCGGGCAACACCGTCTACATCGACCACGGGCAGGGCGTGATCAGTTCCTACGCGCACATGTCCCGCCTCGACGTGAAGCCCGGCGAAACGGTCAAGGCCGGGCAGCAAATCGGCCTCGTGGGCGCCACCGGGCGCGTCACCGGCCCGCACCTGCACCTCGGCGTCAACATCCTCGGCGTCGCCGTCGATCCCCTGTCCCTCGTTCCCAAACAATAGGAGCCCCTATGGCCGCCAAAAAGACCGTACCTTCCTTTGAGGATCGTCTGCGCCGTCTTCAGGAAGTCGTCGCCGCGCTGGAAAACGGCGACCTGCCGCTTGAGGACAGCGTGCGCCTGTACAAGGAGGGCCTCACTCTCTCCCGTTCCTGCCGCGAACAGCTCGAAAAGGCCCGGAACGAGGTCCGCATCCTCACCGAGCGGGGCCTTGAGTCCTTCGACGAGAAGAAACTTGCGGAGGATGGGGAGGAATAGAAAATCGGGGGAAAGGAAGAGGCCCCCTTCTGAAGAAGGGCTTCCTCCTCTCTTCCCCCCCCATCCCTCCGCCTCCAAAGACTTCTTTCCTTATCGAATCCCTGTTCGCAGGATTCGGCAAGATCCGAATGAAGGCGAGACGGACCGTTTTTCCGCTCTTTTTGAAGGGGAAAAGGCAAGTCCGCTTTCCGAACCGTTTTTCCGTCATTCTCCAAACGAAAGGACACACGATGAGCACGGCATTCGATTCCCAGCAGGTCAAGACGATCCTCGCCGAACGCGGCGCGCAGGTGGAAGCCTACCTCCGGCACTGCCTCGACGACATCCCCATGCAGGGGCGGCTCAAGGAAGCCATGTACTACAGCCTGCTTGCGGGCGGGAAACGGCTTCGCCCCGTGCTGTGCCTGTCCACCGCCGCCCTGTTCGGCCTGACGGCGGACGCGGCGATGCCCTTCGCCGCCGCGCTGGAGATGATCCACACCTACTCCCTCATCCACGACGACCTCCCCGCGATGGACGACGACGATCTCCGGCGCGGACGGCCTTCCTGCCACAAGGCCTTCGACGAGGCGACCGCCATTCTCGCGGGCGACGCCCTGCTCACCGACGCCTTCGGCTTCATGGCCTCGGCGGCGTCGCATGTCCCGGCGGATCGCGTGCTCAGGGCCCTTGCCGCCGTTTCCTCCGCCGCCGGAGCCGCCGGAATGGTCGGCGGCCAGATCCTCGACATGGACTGCACCGGCAAGACCGACGTGCCCCTGCCCACTCTGCAAACCCTGCACGCCCTCAAGACCGGAGCCATGTTCCGGGTGGCCTGCGTGGGCGGCGGCCTGCTCGCCGGAGCGTCCGAAACCGACCTCGACGCCCTGCGCGCCTACGGCGAGGCCCTCGGCGTGACCTTCCAGATTGTGGACGACATTCTCGACGAAACCGCCGACACCGCCACTCTCGGCAAGCCCGTCGGCAGCGACGCCGAAATGGGCAAAACCACCTATCCGTCCCTGCTCGGCCTCGACCGCAGCCGCGAACTCGCGCGGGAGTTCGCTGAAAAGGCCGTGGACAGCCTGCGCGGCTTCACCGGGCCGGACGCCGACTTCCTCAAGGGCCTGTCCCTGATGCTGGTGACCCGCAACAAGTAGAAACCGGCCGGAACGAATCGCGGATTGGCGGACGTTTCCCGCGCGGAGACGTTTGCCAATCCTGCGCGGCGGAGTTATACAGAGGGTTCCGCATACCCCGAACGCGGCGGGTCCGCCGTGCGACGCCCGCCGAGACACCTACAGGAACCCATTCTCCATGAACGACACCGATACGGCGCTTCCGCCTCTTCTTGCCCGCATCACGCATCCTTCGATGGTCGCGGAACTTTCCCTTCCCGAAAAGGAAATGCTGGCCACGGAACTGCGCCAGACCATCATCCGCACGGTTTCCGCCAACGGCGGCCACCTCGCTCCCTCCCTCGGAGTCGTGGAGCTGACGCTCGCCCTCCTTTCCGTATTCAATCCCGAAGACGACCGACTCGTCTGGGATGTGGGGCACCAGAGCTACGCCTGGAAACTGTTGACAGGACGTTCCGAAAATTTCCATACGCTCCGCCAGCTCGGCGGCATCAGCGGCTTTCCGAAAATCGAGGAGAGCCCCTTTGATCACTTCGGCGTCGGGCACTCGTCCACATCCGTCTCCGCCGCGCTCGGCATGGCGATGGCGCGCGACCTCGCCGGGAAGAAAAACCATGTCCTCGCGGTCATCGGGGACGGCTCGCTCACCGGCGGTCTGGCCTTTGAAGGCCTGAATCAGGCGGGCGACATGGGCCGCCGTCTCATCGTAGTGCTCAACGACAACGAAATGTCGATTTCCCACAACGTGGGCGCTCTCTCCCTCTTCCTCAGCCGCAACATGGAACGCGGCTGGGCGCGCCGGGTCCGCAAGGAAATCAAGGAGCTGCTCAAGTCCATCCCCGGCATCGGGGACGAAATGGCGGCATACGCCCACCGCACGCACAGCAGCCTCAAGACGGTGTTCACGCCGGGCATGCTGTTCGAGGCTTTGCGATTCAACTACATCGGCCCGGTGGACGGGCACAACATCGAGGAGCTTGAGCGCCATCTGCGGATGGCGGCCTCCATCGACGACCAGCCCGTCCTGCTGCATGTGCTGACCCGCAAGGGCAAGGGCTATCCGCCCGCCGAGGCGCACCCCTCCCGGTTCCACGGGCTCGGCAAGTTCGACATCGCCACGGGACAGACGCAGCCCAAACCCGCGGATGCGCCGCCGACCTATACGGACGTCTTCGGGGAAACCCTCTGCCGTCTCGCCAGAGAGGACGACCGGATCGTCGCCGTCACCGCCGCCATGTCCAGCGGCACGGGCACGGGACACTTCAAGGCCCGTTTCCCCACCCGGTTCACGGACGTGGGCATCTGCGAACAGCACGCCGTGACCTTTGCGGCGGGGCTGGCTTCGCAGGGTTACCGGCCCTTTGTGGCGATCTACTCGACCTTTTCCCAGCGGGCCTACGACCAGATCGTGCACGACGTCTGCATCCAGAAGCTGCCGGTGACGCTCTGTCTCGACCGCGCGGGACTGGTCGGGGAGGACGGCCCCACGCATCACGGGGCCTTCGATCTGTCCTTCCTCCGGCACATTCCGAATCTCAACATGCTGGCCCCGCGCGACGAGGCGGAGTTGCAGGCCGCGCTGATCACTTCGTTGAATCTGGGCCAGCCGCTGGTCATCCGCTATCCGCGCGGCGCGGCGACGGGTCTCCCCCTGCCGGACGCCGATCCGCTCATCTCGCTGCCGCCGCTGCCCTACGGCGAAGGCGAACTGATCCGCGAAGGCGCGGACGCCGTCATCATCGGCGTGGGGAGCATGGTCTGGCCCGCCAAGCGCGCGGCGGACAAGCTGTTCGCGGAAACCGGGCGCAGCGTGGCGGTGTTCGACGCCCGTTGGGTCAAGCCGTTGCCGAAGCGGCAGCTCCTCGATCTCGCCGCCCGGTACAATCGTCTGCTTTTTGTCGAGGAAAACGCCCTCGCCGGGGGGTTTTCCTCCGCCGTACTGGAACTGCTGGCCGACGCCGATGCCCTCACCGGGCAGCGCATCAAGCGTCTCGGTCTGCCCGACGCCTTTGTGGAGCACGGCACCCAAACCCAGCTCCGCCACCGTCTCGGCCTCGACGACGAAGGCATTTATGGGGAGTTGAAGGGGTTGGTGGAAGGGTAGAAGATTGGGGAGGTGAAGGAGAAACTTTCTGAGAAAGTTTCTCCT
>CAUHBW010000063.1 GCA_959604115.1 uncultured Bilophila sp.
CCAGAAGGGTTCCCTCTCCTCTCCCCAATATCTTCCTCCCCTTACCAAACTATTCCTGCACGACCCAAGGCAGGCCGCGGAGGTTGAGCTGCTCCATGAACGGATCGGGATCGAGCTGTTCCATGTTCCAGACGCCGGGCCGCATCCACTTGCCGGTGACCATCATCATGGCGCCGATCATGGCGGGCACGCCGGTGGTGTAGGAAATGGCCTGGCTGCCGACTTCGGCGTAGCAGGCTTCGTGATCGCAGATGTTGTAGATGTACGCCTTCTTTTCCTTGCCGTCCTTCACGCCCTGCATCAGGCAGCCGATGCAGGTCTTGCCCTTGGTCAGCGGGCCGAGCGAGGCCGGATCGGGCAGGAGCTTACCGAGGAACTGGATGGGCACGATCTGCTGGCCCTGAAATTCCACGGGCTCGATGCCGGTCATGCCGACGTTGCCGAGCACCTTGAGGTGGTTCAGGTAGTTGTCGGAGAAGGTCATCCAGAAGCGGGCGCGGCGGATGCCCTTGAGGTTCCGCACGAGTGACTCAAGCTCCTCGTGGTACATGAGGAAGCATTTCTTCGGGCCGATGTTGTCCGGGAAGTCGTAGGTCATGGACCAAGAGAGCGGATCGGTTTCCACCCATTCGCCGCGTTCCCAGTAACGGCCCTTGGCGGTCACTTCGCGGATGTTGATTTCGGGATTGAAGTTCGTGGCGAAGGGCTGCCCGTGATCGCCCGCGTTGCAGTCGATGATGTCGAGCACGTGGATTTCGTCGAACAGGTGCTTCTGGGCATAGGCCGCGAACACGTTGGTCACGCCGGGGTCAAAGCCGCTGCCGAGCAGGGCCATCAGACCGGCGTCCTTGAATTTCTGCTGGTAGGCCCACTGCCACTTGTACTCGAATTTCGCCACGTCCAGCGGTTCGTAGTTGGCGGTGTCCATGTAGTGCACGCCCGCTTCGAGGCAGGCGTCCATGATCGTAAGATCCTGATACGGCAGGGCCACGTTGATGACCATGACGGGCTTGTACCGCTTGATCAGCGCCACCAGCTCGGGCACGTCGTCGGCGTTGACGCGCGCCGTCTCAATGGTACGGCCCGTGCGTTCCTTGATGCTCGCGGCGATGGCGTCGCACTTGGAAACCGTGCGGCTCGCCAGCATGATCTCGGTGAACACTTCGGGATTCTGCGCGCATTTGTGCGCCACCACGCTGCCGACGCCGCCCGCGCCGATGATGAGGACTCGTGCCATAGTTCTCTCCTTTTCCCGGGGGCTCCGCCCCCGGCCCCCGCAAGGGGCCGGCGGCCCCTTGACCCGGCTTAATGGTCAATCACCGTTTTCCCGGCTGCGAAAACCCGTCGTTCGGCTTCCGTCCCCCGGAAACAGCATCAATCATTGCTCCGGACCTCCCTCAAGGCGGCAAGGGAATCGATACCGTCCTTTCGAGGGGGTCCGGGGGGAATCATTCCCCCGGCGGAGTCAAGGGGCGGAGCCCCTTGCCGCCGGAGGCATGCTACCGTTCGAAATACGTGTAGCCGCGAAGGCCGTCTTCGAACGTTTGCAGGATTTTGTAGCGTTCCGAAGGCGTGATGCGCTTCTCGCGCACGGCGCGTTCGGCGGCTTCGCGCAGGTCTTCGAGGATGCGCCGGGGCTCGTACTCCACGTAGTCGAGGATGTCGGCCACGGAGTCGCCCCGGATTTCCCGGACGAACTGATAGGAACCGTCCTCGCCTATGCGGATGGACACGACGTTCGTGTCCCCGAGCAGGTTGTGGAGGTCGCCGAGCGTTTCCTGATACGCGCCCACGAGGAAGACGCCGAGGTAGTATTCGTCGCCGTCCACGAGAGGATGCAGATCAAGCGACGTGCGCATGCCCTGCGGGTCGATGAACTTGTCGATCCGCCCGTCGCTGTCGCAGGTGATGTCCGAGATGACCGCCTTGCGCGACGGGAATTCCGCCAGCCGGTGCACCGGCATCACCGGGAAGAGCTGGTCGATGGCCCACGCGTCGGGAAGCGACTGGAACACGCTGAAATTGCCGTAATAGATGTCCGCAAGGGAACTGTCGATGTCCGCCAGTTCCTTGGGCGTGTGCTTGAGCTTTTCCTTCTCTTCCGAAATGCGGTTGATGATCGCCCAGAAATACTTGTCCGCGAGGGTCCGCTGGCGGAGCGTGACGCGCCCGGTGATGAAGAGCTGGCGCATTTCGTCCCGGTAGTAGATGGCGTCGTTGTAGCATTCCTGAAGATTGCGGACCGTCAGGCCCTGCAACGTCTCGCGGAGGTTGACCACCGGCTCCGGCGCGTCCTCGGGCAGCACTTCGGGAATGCTCTCGCCCGTCTCCGCGATGCTCACGTCAAGAATGTTGAAGAGGAGGATGGAGTAGTAGGCCACGGTGGCGCGGCCCGATTCCGTCACGATGTGCGGATGCTCGATGCCCTGCTGGTCGAGGATGGTCATGACCGCTTCCACGACGTCGGTGCAGTATTCGTCCATCGAGTAGTTGCGGCTGCTCACGTAGTTGGTGTGCGAGCCGTCGTAGTCCACGGCGAGGCCGCCGCCGAGGTCGAGATAGCCCATCTTCGCGCCTTCCTGCACGAGGCCCGCGTAGACGCGGGTGCTCTCCATGACGGCGGTGCGGATGTCGCGGATGTTGGGCACCTGCGAACCGAGGTGGTAATGCAGGAGCCGCAGGCAGTCGAGCATGTCGGCCTGTTTCAGGGTGTCCACGATGTCCACGATCTGCGCGGTGGTCAGGCCGAAGGCGGAACGCTCGCCGCAGGATCCCGCCCAGTGGCCGCTGCCCTTGGTGATCAGCTTGACGCGCACGCCGAGGAGCGGACGCACGCCGAGCGCGCGGGAGCGTTCGAGGATCAGCTCCAGCTCTCCGGGCATTTCCATGACGAAGATGCACTTGAAGCCCATGCGCACGGCGGAGAGGCCGAGATCGATGAACTCCTCGTCCTTGTAGCCGTTGCAGATGAGACAGGCTTCCCCGTCCCTGAGCTGGGAAATGGCGGAGATGAGTTCGGCCTTGGAACCGACTTCCAGACCGTGGTGATAGCGCGAGCCGAACTGGGCGATCTTCTCGACCGTATGCTGCTGCTGGTTCACCTTGATGGGGAACACGCCCCGGTATTCGCCCTTGTAGCCGAGCGAGGCGATGGCCTTGCGGAAGGACTCGTGCAGCAGGGCGATCTGGGAATCAAGAATGTTTTCGATGCGCAACAGGACCGGCATGTCGTAGCCGCGTTCGCGCATGCCCCGGATGACCTCGGGGACGCTGACGGCCACGCCCTTGTTGTTGCCGGAAGGGTACACCACGACGTCGCCCTCGGGCGAAACACCGAAATAGCCGGCACCCCAGTTGCGGATGCCGTACAGTTCGGTGGAATCTTCCACACTCCATTGCTGGAGGGTGCGCTTTATCGCCACGTAACGGAACCTCTCAAGGTAATCGGTTAACGAAGCCGGACTCCCGGCCCCGCGGAACAACGGGCGGTTCCGGAACCCTGATACGCCGTTTGCGCGGCCAAGGGGTGACGGTTCCGCGCCGTTTTCGTGAACGGCGCGCCCGGAAGGAAGAACGCCCCGTTTCCTCGGGAGAAAATCCGGGGGAACCGGGGCGCGGCGCATGCACGAAAAACGATGTTGAGACGTGAGGATTTTACATCCGAAAAGGCAATATTGTCAAGGGCACAGCCGGAACGCGGACGGGTCGCGGCGGGCGATCCCTCCGGGGCCTCCCCCGTCCCGGCACGCCCGGAAAGCCGGTCCGGCATGATTGCGCGGCGCATCTATCTGTGTTAGGAGAAAGGTTTGGAATCAGCCGGACTTCCGAACCGGCCGGTTCCGGAATCCGTCCTGTGTTTCCCGTCCGGTTTTTGGTGCAGTTTTAACCAAGCCCAACCTTCAGTGAGGAAAAAGAATGAAACGGAACGCTCTTCGCTGGCTCGGAGCCCTGCTGCTCTCCGTCACCCTTGCCGCCCCCGCCATGGCCGCCGGCAAGCACCTCGTCAACGGCATCGACGCCAACTATCCGCCGTTCGCCTATGTTGACGAAACCGGCAAGCCCGCCGGCTTCGACGTCGATTCCATGAACTGGATCGCCAAGAAGATGGGCTTCACCGTGGAACACAAGCCGATGGACTGGGACGGCATCATCCCCGCGCTCCTCGCCAAGAAGATCGACATGGTCTGCTCCGGCATGAGCATCAGCCCCGAACGCAAGGCGCAGGCCGCCTTCTCCGATCCCTACTGGACCATCCGCAAGATTTTCATCACCAAGAAGGGCTCCAAGCTCACCGAAGACCAGATCTACAACGGCAAGATCAAGCTCGGCGTGCAGCGCGGCACCAACGAGCATGAAATGCTCCAGCAGGCGCAGGCCGAAAAGAAGTACAACTACCAGCTCCGCTTCTACGATTCCGGCCCCATGGCCATTGAAGACCTCCTGAACGGCCGCATCGACGCCATCGGCCTCGACAGCGCCCCCGCCGAAGACGCCATGCGCAAGGGCAAGCCCGTGCAGGAAGTGGGCGTGTTCGGCAGCGACGAATTCGGCGTGGCCATCCGCAAGGACGACGCCGAAACCATGAAGATCGTCAACGAGGGCTACAAGCTGCTCAAGGCCGATCCCTACTGGAAGGAACTCCAGACCAAGTACCTCGGCAACAAGTAACGACGCCAGCGCCGGAGGCCGAACGGCCTCCGGCGTTCTCAACGCTTCGATATCGCACACGAAAGGTCCGGCGACGCGGAGGCCATCCCTCCGCCGTCGCCGCCTTGCTGTCAGGGCTTCCCTCTTGGGGAAGACTGGCGTATGCTGAAACGCTTTTCGCGGGGAACGTTTTCCCGCCTTCCCCTCGCGGGAACCCACCCTCAACCTCGTTCCGTGAGTCGCGATGCTGGAAATAGTGGACAAAATCCCGGTTATCCTGAACGCCCTGCCCTACATCCTTCAGGGCGGCGTGGTAACCATCATCACCGTCATCGGCGCTCTGACGCTCGGGCTCTGCATCGGCATTCCCCTCGCGGTGTTTCAGGTGTACGGCCCCGCCTTCATCCGGCGCATCATCGGCGTCTACGTCTGGTTCTTCCGGGGGATGCCCATCCTGCTTCTGTTGTTCCTCTTTTACTTCGGCCTGTTCGAGGTCATCGGGCTGAACCTCTCCACCATCACGGCCTCCTGCCTCGTGCTCGGCATGGCGAGCGCGGCCTACCAGTCCCAGATTTTCCGCGGCTCCATCGAGACGCTCCCGGTGGGACAGCTGCGCGCGGCCCGAGCCCTCGGCATGAGCGACGGGCAGGCCATCCGCTGCATCATTCTCCCGCAGGCCCTCCGCCTGTCCATTCCCGGCTGGTCCAACGAATTTTCCATCCTGCTCAAGGACTCGGCCCTGTGCTTCGTCCTCGGGACCCCGGAAATCATGGCCCGCACGCACTTCGTGGCCTCGCGGACCTACGAGCACCTGCCGCTCTACATCACGGCGGGCCTGTTGTACTTCGTCATCACCCTTGTGGGCGTGCATCTTCTGCGGATGCTGGAACGCAAGGTCCATATTCCCGGTTACGCCGTCAGCGGCTCCATGTGAGGCACGTCACCATGAACACCACCCCCATTCTGCGCGCCACCAACATCGTCAAGAAACTCGGCGGCAAAACGATCCTCAACGACGTGTCCCTCGATGTGCACAAGGGCGACGTGAAGGTGGTCATCGGCCCCTCCGGCGCGGGCAAGAGCACCTTTCTCCAGTGCCTGAACTACCTTCTGCCCCCGGACACCGGCGACATCTGGCTCGAAGGGAACAAGGTCAACGCCAAGGACACGAAGGCCCTGTGCCGCTTTCGGCAGCAGGTCGGCATGATCTTTCAGGACTTCAACCTGTTCGATCACCTCACCGCCGAAGAAAACGTCTCCATCGCGCTCCGCAAGGTCATGGGCTTCACCAAGGCGCAGGCCCGCGACCGCGCGCTCACCGAACTGAGCCGCGTGGGCCTCGGCAAGCGCGCCGCGCTCTATCCGGCCCAGCTTTCCGGCGGGCAGAAGCAGCGCGTCGCCATCGCCCGCGCCCTCGCCATGGACCCCAAGGTCATGCTTCTCGACGAGCCCACCTCCGCCCTCGACCCCGAACTGGTCGGCGAAGTGCTCTCGGTCATCCGCGACCTCGCGGACGGCGGCATGACGATGATCATGGCCACGCACCAGATGGACTTCGCCCGCGCCCTCGCCACGGACATCCTGTTTATGGAGCAGGGCAAGATCATCGAACAGGGCGCGCCCGACATTCTGCTGGCTCCCGGCTCCGGCACGCGCACCAGCGACTTCTGCGGCAAGCTCTTCGACATGCGGGCCGGAAAGCCCGAGGAACCCACCGTCAGCGAACTGCTCACCGGCGATCTGTCCCACGACATCACGGACGACGGAAGCGAATCGTCCATGGCTCCAACCGCCCCGAAAGAGGACTAGCCGATGCAGTGGCTTGATCCCGACTTCATCATGCAGACCGTGGTCCCCGCGCTCAATCGGGGACTCATCATGTCCGTCGCCCTGATCGTGCCGTCCGCGACCATCGGCTTCGTGCTCGGCGTCCTGACCGGCGTGGCCCGCGTCTTCGGCCCCAACTGGCTCCGCAGCCTCGGGAACGGCTTCACCACCATCTTCCGCGGCGTGCCGCTCGTGGTGCAGCTCATGATTCTCTATTTCGGACTGCCCAACCTCGGCATCTATCTGGAGCCCTACCCGGCCTCCGTCATCGGCTTCATCCTCTGCACCGGAGCCTATCAGTCGGAGTACGTGCGCGGCGCGCTGCTCTCCATCCGGCAGGGACAGATCAAGGCGGCCTACGCCCTCGGGTTCACCAAGCTGCAAACCATCCTCTGGGTGGTCGTCCCGCAGGCCGCCCGGCGCGCCCTGCCCGGCTGCGGCAACGAAATCATTTATCTGATCAAGTACTCCTCCCTCGCCTACATCATCACCTGCATCGAACTCACCGGCGAGGCCAAGGTGCTTGTGTCCCGTTCGTTCCGGCCCACGGAAGTCTATCTGGTGGCGGGCGTCTACTATCTCGTGCTCGTCTCCGCCGCGACGTGGATTCTCCAGAAGCTCGAACGCAAATTCGCCATTCCCGGCTTCGGGAAGAAGTAGCGGGGCGACGCCCCGCGGCCCCGGCAGGGCGACGCCCTGTACCCGCTGAGGCTCCGCCTCAGACTCCGCCGGGGGGCGAGCCGCCCCCCGGACCCCGGCGCAAACGGAAACGCCGACTGACGGTTCCTTTCACCGGCGGCATAAACGGCGCAGCCGTTCATGCCGCTTTTTGGGGAAACGACGCAACCGGACAACAGGCCTCAAACGCCCGCGCCTCCTCATCCGAGGGGGTTTGGGGGGAATCATTCCCCCCAAACGGGGTCAAGGGGCGGTAGCCCCTTGCCGCCGGAGGCATCATCATCCATTCTCCCACCGAAAAAGGACATGCTTCAATGCCCGTACAGGAACATATCCGCAATTTCAGCATCATCGCCCATATCGACCACGGGAAATCGACGCTTGCCGACCGCATCCTCGAAATCACCGGGCTGGTGTCGGACCGCGAGAAGCGCGACCAGTACCTCGACCGCATGGACATCGAGCGCGAGCGCGGCATCACCATCAAGGCGCAGAGCGTCCGCATCCCCTACAAGGCCAAGGACGGCAACACGTACCTGCTCAACCTCATTGACACGCCCGGCCACGTGGACTTCAACTATGAGGTTTCCCGTTCGCTGGCGGCCTGCGAAGGCGCGCTGCTGGTCGTGGACGCCACGCAGGGCGTCGAGGCGCAGACCCTCGCCAACGTGTACCTCGCCCTCGACCACAACCACGAGATCATCCCGGTCCTCAACAAAATCGACCTGCCGAGCTCGGACGTGGAACGCGTAAAGTCCGAAATCGAGGAGGACATCGGGCTGGACTGCACGCAGGCCCTGCCCGTCAGCGCCAAGACCGGCGACGGCGTGCCCGAGGTGCTCGAAGCCATCGTGCACCGCCTCCCCGCGCCCGAAGGCAACCCGAACGCGCCGCTCAAGGCGTTGATCTTCGACTCGTGGTACGACTCCTATCAGGGCGTGGTGGTCATGTTCCGCATCATGGACGGCACCATCCGCAAGGGCGACCGGATCGAGCTGTTCGCCACGAAAAAGACGTATGAAGTCATCCGGCTCGGCGTATTCTCGCCCGAATCCCGCGACATGGACGAACTGTCGGCGGGCGAGGTGGGCTTCCTCTGCGGCAACATCAAGGAACTGGGCGACGCCAAGGTCGGCGACACCATCACGCTGGCGGACCGCCCCTGCGAATCCGCCGTGCCCGGCTTCAAGGAAGTGCAGGCCGTGGTCTTCTGCGGGCTGTACCCGTCCGATCCCAGCGACTACGAACAGCTCAAGTTCGCGCTGGAGAAGCTCCAGCTCAACGACGCCGCCTTCTCGTGGGAGCCGGAAACCTCGCAGGCCCTCGGCTTCGGCTTCCGCTGCGGCTTCCTCGGGCTGCTGCACATGGAAATCATTCAGGAACGCCTCGAACGCGAATTTCAGGTGGATCTCATCGCCACGGCCCCCTCGGTCATCTACCGGGTGGAGACGACGGATGGCAAGGCCACGGAAATCGACAATCCGTCGAAGCTGCCCGATCCGGGCCGGATCACCAATCTGTATGAGCCCTACGTCCGCATCGACATTCACGTGCCGAGCGAATTCGTGGGCAACGTGATGAAGCTCTGCGAGGAAAAGCGCGGCATCCAGAAGAACATGGGCTATCTGGCCCAGAACCGCGTGATCATCACCTACGAACTGCCCTTCGCAGAAATCGTGTTCGACTTCTTCGACCGCCTGAAGTCCGCCACGCGCGGCTACGCCTCGATGGACTACGAAGTCGTGGACTACCGGGCCTCCAACCTCGTGCGGCTGGACATCCTGCTCAACGGCGAGGCCGTGGACGCCCTCGCCGTCATCGTGCACAAGGACAAGGCGTACGCCTACGGGCGCGCGCTGGCCCTCAAGCTCAAGCGGACCATCCCGCGCCAGATGTTCGAAGTGGCGATTCAGGCCGCCATCGGCCAGAAGGTCATCGCCCGCGAAACCATCTCCGCCCTCCGCAAGAACGTCACCGCCAAGTGCTACGGCGGCGACATCACCCGTAAGCGCAAGCTCCTCGAAAAGCAGAAGGAAGGCAAGAAGCGCATGAAGCGCATGGGCAACGTCGAGTTGCCGCAGGAAGCCTTCCTCGCCGCCTTGCAGGTTGGGGACGAATAGAAAAAAAGGGCGGGGGAACCATTCGAATGGTTCCCCCGCCCTTTCCGTTTCAAGTACGTTCATCGGAGGCACAAGGAGGAGAGACGGGGGCCCGGAAGCGTCCGTCTCCCGGATGTGCGGCGGGAGGCGGCGAAAACGAGTCCGCGAGGTTTTCCTCGACGGGGAAGCCCATCGCGGCCCTGACCGTATCGGCCTGCGCCTTCGAGGTCAGGCGTTCCAGCAGCTTGAAGGCGACGTAGGGAGCTGTTTCCGGGCAATAGGACGTGATGACATCCCGATCGACCACGACCGGCTCGTTGATGACGTTCACGCCGAACGCGGCAAGCCGGCGTTGCCTGTGGCCTCCCATCAGGTGGTAGGTCGTGGCCTTCCGGTTCGCCAAAATGCCGCTCTTTCCCAGAGCCAGCGCCGCGACGCACACGGTCGCGATGGGCTTGCCCCGCGCCTCGAAGGTCCGGATCAGGTCGAGGACGCGCTCGTCATAGGCTTCCTCGTAAAAGCCGAACTGCTCAAAGCCGCCCGGAATCGCCAGCGCGGCGTAGTCGTCCGCGTCGATCCCGTCGAGGGTTTTGTCCACGATGACGGGGACGAGAAACGTGCTCATGACCTGTTTGCCCAAGCCGCAGGTCACGGTTTCCACATCGCAGCCGAAGTGGACCCGCGCCCAGCCCATCACGTCGATGAACACGCTGAACTCCATCGTCTCAAACCCTTTCGCCAGCAGGACCAGTACCTTCATGGGACGCTCCCTTGGCCGTTCGGCCTTTTCGTCGATGGCGGTGCCTTTTCCCGCGCCGCGAAACCACATCTCTCGGGAAACAAAAAAGGGAGCCGAGGCTCCCCTTTGTTCCTATTGCTTCATCAGGTTGGCGATTTCCTCTCGAAGAACGCGGGCGGCGGATTCGGCGGCGACGCGGTCGATCTCGGCCTGAATCCGACTCATGACGTCGGCGGTGATGGCCTCGGCGTCCGGCAGATCCGGCAGGATGAGCTGCGGAAGCGGGCGGGCCTCCAAGTCCTGCACGCGGCGCTGCAACTGATCCAGCACCCGGGCCGTGGTTTCCTGTTCCTCGCAGGCTTTCTCCATGTCCACACGGACCAGCGCCAGAACGTCCTGCGCGATGCCCGCCGCGTCCGGAGCCGCGAGCACGGGGCGTTTTTCCAGCACGGACACCCGTCCCTCAAGCGATTCCAGCGCAAGCCCGAGCAGGTCGGGGCCGTCGTCCTCGTCGGACATGTCGAAGCCGGTCGGCTCGGGGTTCCGCGAAAGGGCAACGGAGGAAGGCTCCGAAGCGGGGGCTTCTTCGGGATCGGGCTCGGGGATGAACTTCGGCTCGGGCGCGACGTAAGAGATGGATTCCCGCGACGCCGCGAGCGCCCGCAGCTGTCCGCACAGGGCGTTCCCTTCCGTCAGCAACGCTTCGATATCGCCGGACAACGCGGCCCCGGCGGGCGTTTCTTCCGCAGACTCGTTCACACGCTGTTCCAGAGCGGTCACCCGCTCGTTCAAACGGCTCAAGGCTTCCTCCAGCCGGGTAAGACGTTCTTCCACATCATCGGATTCGGACGGTACGGGCGCGACGGCCTCCACGGGAACCTCCTCAAGTGTCTCGACAAGCGCCGCGAGCGGCGGGATCACGGACGCGGACAAAGGCTCCGGCTTCGCAACGGGTTCTTCGACCTGCGGTTCCGTCATGGCAGGGTCCGGCTCGACGGACTGCGGGTCAGATTCCGGTTCGACACATTCAGACTCGCAGGACTGCGGCGCAACAGGTTCCGATTCGCCGGATTCCGGCTCGGAAGACTGCGATGCGACGGGTTCCGAAGCGACGGGCGATACATCTTCCGGTTGTCCGGCAAAATCGTTTTCGGCCTCGAAAACGGGTTCCTCCGGCGCAACGGGCCGTTCCGGGAACAGGTCTTCAAGCGTGGCTCCGTCGTCGGCCCGCTCGTCCTTCGCTTCGAAAGACGCTTCTTCCCCAACCGGCTCCCGCTCCGTGAACGGCGTTTCCCGTTCCGCAGGGACCGCGCCGTCCCGAACAGCATCCGCACCGAACAGATCGCCGAGCTCCTCGGAAGCGTCCGACATGCCGACGGCCTCCTCAACGGGCCGTTCCGGCGTCGCTTCGGTCATGTCGGGCGTACCGGGATCGTCCGGCGCGTCCTCGCCGTCGCTTTCGCGCGCCACTGCGCCCGCCTTCGCCATTTCCTCTTCAAAGGCGCGGATCAGATCTTCGCTCGAAACATCGGGCTCGGCTTCCGCCAAGCCATCGTCGGCAGGCGGCGTCGCGGATTCCGGAGCCTTCGCCGCGTCCCCGAAAGCGGACGATTCGGAAACGTTCTGGAATTCATCCACATTTTCAAATGGATATCGAGAGACGACGCAGCCGGCTCCCTCTTCCCGCTCCGCCGGTTCCGGGACGGCGTCCCCGGTCCCGCCGCCAACATGAACAGCCCCGCGGGGCTCCGGCTGAGGAGACGCCTCGGGGTCATCGACAATATCGAAAAGGTCTATAATGCCTTCTTCCCGGTCGTAGGGGTTTTTCTGTGCCATACTGGCCTCTCGTCGGCAGAAAAATATAAATGGATACAGGCAGAGTACACGCATCCGCCGCGATCTGGCAAGCGGGAACAGACGACTGTTTACAGGCCCGCCGCCAGCCTGTAGACTGGCGGACAGTCTTTCATCCGGTTTCTTTTTCAGACTTTTTTTCGGAGATCGCATGGAGCGTCCAGTTTCCTCGACACTTCCGGTCACGCCCGGCGTCTACCTCTATAAGGACGCGCAGGGACGGATCATCTACGTGGGCAAGGCCCGCAACCTCCGCAAGCGGATTCTGTCCTATTTTCGGGACGCCTCGGCGCTCACCCCCAAGACGGTGGCCATGATCGGGCACGCCGCCTCGCTGGAGACGCTTTCCACCACCACGGAAAAGGAAGCGCTCCTGCTCGAAGCCAGCCTGATCAAAAAGCACCGTCCGCACTACAACATCGTGCTGCGCGACGACAAGCAGTACGTGCTGTTCCGCATCGCCAGGGACGTGCCCTTTCCGCGCCTTGAGGTGGTGCGCCAGCCCCGGCGCGACAACGCCCGCTATTTCGGGCCGTTCACCTCGGGGCAGGCGGCCCGCGAAACGTGGAAGACCATCCACCGGGCCTTTCCGCTGCGGCGCTGCTCGGACCGGGCCTTCAAGAACCGCGTCCGGCCCTGCCTCTATCACCACATCGGACAGTGCCTCGCGCCGTGCACCGAAAACGTGTCGCCCGAGGACTACGCCACCCTTGTGCACCGCGTGGAACTGCTGCTGTCCGGGCGTTCGCGCGAGCTGTTGGATACCCTGCGCCGCGCCATGACCGAAGCCTCGGAAGCGATGGAATACGAGCAGGCCGCCGCCTACCGCGATCAGCTCAAGGCCATCGAGCGCACCGTGGAACGCCAGAGCGTGGTCCTGCCCGAGGGCGGCAACATGGACGTCGCGGGCGTGGTTCCGGCGAAGGGCGGGCTAGCGCGCGGCCGGCTGTTGGTGGGGGAAGGGCGGGGGGTGGGCGGACGCACCAGTTTATGGGCCGATCAGGAGGTGGCGGAAGGCCCCC
>CAUHBW010000064.1 GCA_959604115.1 uncultured Bilophila sp.
TTACTGAAAAGCGTATCCCGCACCAGCATATCACCTTCCAAAGAAAAACGACAAAAAGCGCAACGCCGCCACATTTCCTATAGCACATTCTGAACGCAGAATAAGGAGCACGGTACGGTATGTTGACCATTCAGAGTCAAACCGGGAAATCCGCTCTGGAGAAACTGGACTACGAATACAACACGCTGATGAGCTCGCTGCACGTGAGCGTCAGCAAACATCTGCTGGACGAACATTTTACGGTCATCTGGGCGAACGATTTCTATTACGAAAAGATCGGCTATCCCAAGGAAGAATACGAACGGCTTTTCCATAATCATGTGGACGAGTACTTCCGGAACGATCCCGATCTCCTCGCCCATATAGCCTCCGTCGTTGACGATGCTCTGGGAACCAGAGCATCGCGCTACGAAACCGTCTGCCGCATGCCGCAGAAAGGGGGAAGCTACATGTGGACGCATATGGTCGGGACGTTCACGAAGGAACGGCTCAACGGCTTTCCCGTCGTCTACACCGTCTTTACCGACGTCACCGATCTCGTCCAGACGCAGATGGAAAAATCGATCACCTACGACAATCTTCCGGGATTCATCGCCAAATTCAGGATCGGCGGTACAATCGACGATTTCGGCTTCATGGAAGCGAGCAAACGGTTCATCACGTTCTTCGGGGAACGAAGCAAGGACGATCCGGCATACACCCTCGTCAACCTCGACACGGACAGGAACAGGCAGGTCGTCCGCACTCATTTTTCCGACATGCGCGAGGGAAAACCCGTCCGTTTTTCCGTACAGGCCAAAAACAAGGACGGAGAGGACGCCTGGTTCCAGCTCAATGCGACCTGTATCGACTGGCAGGGCGGCGATCCCATCTATCTCGTCATTTACATCGACATCACGGACATCACCGAACAGCGGGAGCTTCAAAAGGAACTGGAAGAACGTTCGGTGATGCTGCGGAGCGCGCTGGAAATGGCCGAGCGCGCCAATCTGGCAAAATCCGACTTCCTTTCCCGCATGTCCCACGACATCCGGACGCCCATGAACGCCATCATGGGGATGGTCGCCATCGCCAAGGAGTCGATGGGCGATCCCCGGCGGGTGGCCGACTGTCTGGACAAAGTGGAATCGTCCGCCAAGTTTCTGCTCTCGCTCATCAACGACATTCTGGATATGTCCAAGATCGAAAGCGGAAAAATGGTCCTGAAGAAAAAAACGTTCGATTTCGCCGCCTTCATCGGGAGCATCACCACGATGTTCTACGTCGAAGCGGAAAAAAGAGGCATCAGCTTCCATGTCACGGCCTCGGGGGATCTGCGGGAAGCCTATATGGGCGACGAACTGAAGCTGAATCAGGTGATCATCAACCTGCTGGGCAACGCCCTGAAGTTCACGGACGCCTCCGGTTCGGTGGAGCTCTCGGTGGGAACGGGAAAACTGACCGAAACGTCGCAGGAACTGATCTTCACGATCAAAGACACCGGCATGGGTATGGAAAAGAGCTTTCTCCACAAACTGTTCCAGCCCTTCGAGCAGGACGACCGCCAGCGCGGAAACCGCGGCGGTTCGGGCCTCGGCCTCGCGATCGCCCGGAACTACGCCCGGATGATGAACGGGGACATCGGAGTGGAGAGCGAGCCCGGCGCGGGCAGCACCTTCGTTGTGCATCTCTGGCTGGATCTGGCTTCGGAACGCCCCAAGGCCGTGACGCCGAAAAACCGCTTCCGGCACATGCGGGCGCTGGTGGTCGACGCCGACCGCGAAACCTGCGCCTATGCGGTCCGGGTGCTGGAACGCTTCGGGGCGCGAGCGGCATGGGCCCTTTCATCCGAGGATGCGTTCGCCGCCCTCGCCGACGCCGCCGTGAACGGCGATCCGTTTACGCTGACGATCCTCGACCGCCAGACTCCGGGCATGGACGGGATCGCCCTTGCCGAAGGCATCCGACGCCGTCATCCCGACAGAAAAGCCTTGTGCGTCGCCGTCGCCGCCTACGACTGGAGCGGCATCAGGGACGAAGCCGAACGGGCGGGCGTCGACGGGTTCGTCCAGAAGCCGCTCCTCCCCTCCAACATATACGATTTCCTGGTATCCGTAACGCAGGATACGCCGCTCTCCGTGGAACCCGAACGGCGGGAGACGTTCTCCGGCGAACGCGTCCTCCTCGCGGAGGACAACGACATCAATCTCGAAATCGCCCAGACGCTGCTGGAGTCCCGCAACCTGCGCGTGGACACGGCGCGGGACGGACAGGAGGCGGTGGAACGTCTTCGGAACAGCGAACCCGGAACCTACCTCGCCGTCCTCATGGATATCCAGATGCCAGTGATGGACGGGCTGGAAGCCACCCGACGCATCCGCATGCTGGATACCGAAGCGGCCCGGACCGTTCCCATCATCGCCATGTCGGCCAACGCCTTTGAGGACGACGTGGAAAAATCACTGGAAGCGGGCATGAACGGGCACATCTCGAAGCCCATCGACATTCCTACGCTGTTCGGCGTTCTGCACAATCTCAAGAAAGAAAGCTTGACGCGGGACGCCTGAACTGCCACACGACGGAAGAGGCTTTCCCCCCAACCGAGGCCACGGCATGGACATCACGCTCCTTCTGGAAATAGAATTCTTCTTCCGCATCCTCATCGCCGGGGTGTGCGGCGCGCTCATCGGCTACGAACGGAACAACCGGCTGAAAGAGGCCGGAATACGCACCCATCTCATCGTCGCGCTGGCGGCGGCACTGATCATGGTGGTGTCGAAATACGGATTCGCCGACGTCACGGCGTTCAAGGGCGTGGCGCTCGACCCCTCCCGTATCGCCGCCCAGATCGTGACCGGCGTGGGCTTCCTCGGGGCGGGCATGATCTTCGTCCGCAACCAGGCGATCAGCGGACTGACCACGGCGGCGGGCGTCTGGGCCACGGCGGGCATCGGCATGGCCGTGGGCGCGGGCCTGTACTTTCTCGGCATCGCGGCGAGCCTGCTCATCATCGTCGCCCAGATGCTCCTCCACAAAAATTTCCGGTGGCTCAACTTCCCCGTCGAGGAACACATCGGCATTGAGGTGGAAGACACCGGCGACGGGATCGCCGCCGTCAGGGAAACGCTCCTGCGGCACCAGCTCGACATTCTTTGCCTGCGGGCCAAAAGCAACGGCAACGGTATCATTTCACTGGACATCTACGTCAAGCTGCCCAAGGACTACAGCCGCACGCGGCTCCTGTCCCTGCTCAGCGACAACCCGCACGTCAAGTCCATCGACATCTGACGGAACGGGCCCATCCCGGCCTTCCGGGGCGTCGCTCCGGCGCGCCGGTGGCTCCGCCCGGACGGAAACGGGCCACGCCGATGCGCGGTCCGCCTCTCGATCCATCGGGAATCACACGAAAAATTTTATTCCCAAAAAAAAGCCCCTCCGGCGTTCTCAAAGCGTCAAAAGTAGGTAATAGTGTCGCGCGCAACGTTTGACGATGCGGGCCCACGCTACTATTGTAGCTCCTGATGGAAAACAGAACAGGAGAAGCCATGACGGAACCCATCATCCAGATTCTGGACCTCGAAAAACGGTTCAAGAGCAAAAACACCGAAGTCTATGCCCTGCAAGGCATCAACCTGACCATACGGAAAGGGGATATTTTCGGCATCATCGGCCAGAGCGGCGCGGGAAAGAGCACGCTGGTGCGCTGCATCAACATGCTCGAACGTCCCAGCGGCGGCAGCGTCATGTTCGAGGGCAAGGACATGTGCCGTCTGGGCTCCCGTGACCTTCAGGTCGCCCGCCGGTCCATGGGCATGATTTTCCAGCAGTTCAATCTGCTCATGCAGCGCACAGCCGAAGAGAACGTCTGCTTTCCCCTCGAACTCGCCGGGGTGAAGAAGGACGACGCCCGCAAACGGGCCGGGGAACTGCTCGAACTGGTGAAATTGTCGGACCGGGCGCACTCCTACCCCTCCCAGCTCTCCGGCGGGCAGAAGCAGCGCGTCGCCATCGCCCGCGCGCTGGCGACCAACCCCAGAGTGCTCCTGTGCGACGAGGCGACCTCGGCCCTCGACCCCGCCACCACGGAATCCATCCTCGCGCTGATCAAGGACATCAACCGGCGTCTGGGGATCACCGCCGTCATCATCACGCACGAAATGAGCGTGATCGAAAAAATCTGCAATCAGGTCGCCATCATCAGCCACGGCAGGATCGCGGAATCCGGTTCCGTCGAAGAGGTGTTCTTCCACCCCCGCACGGAGGAGGCCCGCCAGCTGGTCATCCCCGAAGCCATGCAGCCGGAACAGATGCCGCACGAGCGCCTGTATCGGATCATCTTCAACGGGCGTTCCTCGTTCGAGCCGGTCATCGGCAACCTCGTGCTGGAATGCGGCGCGCCGGTGAACATCATGTATGCGGACACCCGCGACATCGGCGGCACGGCCTTCGGGCAGATGGTGCTGCAGCTCCCGGACGACGAGGCCGTCGTCCGGCGCATTCTCGCCTTCGCGGAATCCAAGGGGCTTATGCTGGAGGAAATGACCCATGTTTGATCAGGACACCATCGCAATGCTGCTGGAAGGCGTCGTGGACACCTTGTACATGACGCTGGTCTCCACCTTTTTTTCGTATGTCTTCGGCATGATCATGGGCGTAATCCTCGTCATCTGCCGTCAGGACGGCATTACGCCCCGCCCCATGGTCTACGCCGTGCTGGACGTCGTGGTGAACCTGACCCGCTCGTTCCCCTTCCTCATCCTCATGATCGCGGTCATTCCCCTGACGCGCGTGCTGGTGGGAACGACCATCGGCAACAATGCCACGGTCGTGCCGCTGGTCATCGCCGCCGCGCCCTTCGTGGCCCGTCTGGTGGAATCCTCTCTTCTGGAGGTGGACGCCGGCGTCGTGGAGGCGGCCCAGTCCATGGGCGCTTCGACCATGCAGATCATCATGAAGGTGCTCATCCCCGAAGCGACCCCCTCGCTCATCAACGGCAGCGCCATCGCCGCAACCACGATCCTCGGCTACTCGGCCATGTCCGGCGCGGTGGGCGGCGGCGGCCTCGGCAAGCTGGCGATCATGTACGGCTACAACCGCTACCAGACCGACATCATGTTCGCCACCGTCGTCCTGCTCATCGTCATCGTGCAGGTGTTCCAGAGCTTCGGCAACTGGGCGACCAGACGGAGCGACCGCCGCGTGTCCTGATCGGTTTCCTTCGCGGCGTTCGCCGCAGGAACCCGTTTCAACCTATAACCTTTTTTGAGAGGAAAGCATGAAAACCTTCCGCACCGCGCTTCTGACCGCGGCCCTGTCCCTCGTCGTCGCCGCCGGTTCCGCCAACGCGGCCCAGACCACCAAAATCAACGTCGGCGCGTCCCCGACCCCGCACGCGGAAATCCTCAAGGTCGCCAACGACGTGCTGAAGCCGCAGGGCTACGAAATCAAGATCGTCGAATATTCCGACTATGTGCAGCCCAACATGGCGCTCGAAGGCAAGGAACTGGACGCCAACTTCTTCCAGCACAAGCCCTATCTGGACGACTTCAACAAGGAAAAGGGCACCAAGCTGGTCTCCCTCGGCACGGTCCACTATGAGCCCTTCGGCATCTACGCGGGCAAGACCAAGTCCCTCGCCGACCTCAAGGACGGCGCGATGGTGGCCGTTCCCAACGACACGACCAACGAAGCCCGCGCCCTGCTGCTCCTTCAGTCCAACGGTCTGATCAAGCTGAAGGACGGCGCCGGTCTCACCGCCACCCGCCGCGACATCGCCGAGAACCCCAAGAAGCTCAAGATTGAAGAAATCGAAGCCGCCCAGCTCGTGCGCGCCCTGCCCGACGTGGACCTCGCCATCATCAACGGCAACTACGCCATCCTCGGCGGCCTCAAGGTGACCGACGCCCTCGCCGCGGAAAAGGCCGACTCCATCGCCGCCACGACCTACGCCAACATTCTCGCCGTGCGCGCCGGAGACGAAAACCGTCCCGAACTGCAGGCCCTGATCAAGGCCCTCAAGAGCGACGCCGTCAAGAACTTCATGAACAAGGCATACGAAGGCGCCGTGGTTCCCGCGAACTAGGCCAGCCTGACGCCCTGCCGGAAACGCCCGGCAGGGCGTTTTTCATGATGCATCCGCTCCCCTTCTCCCACAGCGGCAAACGGTGATTCTCCCCGGTCGGCCTTCTTCCGAAGCCTCGCCGTCCTTCCCTCCGCACCGTACCCGGCGAACGCCCGGCGCCATGCCGTTCCGCAAGCGCACCATCCGCTGCCGCTCCTGCGCGCCGCCCACGCCCCGGCGCGCCGGACAGATCCGCGACGGCTCCGTACCCTCAGGCTCACGCGCCTCCAACCGACGGGAAACGTTCTCTCCTTCCAACGGATGCAACCGCAAACACCTTTCCATCGAAAATGGCCTTTCTCTTCCGGCAGGTGTAGCATGCTGTTTTTGCTTGACTCTCGTATTCAGGGGATTTACGTCTTCATCCGCCGCGCGTTCCGGTAAGGACCGGCTTCCGGGAGCGGTCTTCGGTCCCGGATACGGCGGAGTCCTCCGCCGCGCGAATCCCGTATCCGGCAGTTGGGGAGATGAAGCACACCACGCACATTCAGGTTTCGGAGTCGTTCCAGTTGTACGCCCTTCTGGCCCTGACGGGCGGCTTCCTCGACGTATACACCTACATCACCAGAAGCCACGTGTTCGCCAACGCCCAGACCGGGAACATCGTCCTGCTCGGGCTGAACCTCGCGGAAGGCGACTTCGGGAATGTTCTGGACTATTTCTTCCCCATCGTGGCCTTCGCGTCCGGCATTCTGTTCACGGAGTGGATCCGAGCGCGCTACAAAGACTACGACCTGCTGCACTGGCGGCAGATCGTCGTGTTTTTCGAGATGCTGCTGTTGTTTTTTCCGGCCTTCATGCCTTCCGGGGCGTGGGATACGGTGGTGAACGTCCTCGTCTCCTTCGTGTGCGCCGTACAGGTGGAAAGCTTCAGAAAGGTGAACGGACACAGCGTGGCGACCACGATGTGCACCGGCAACCTGCGCAGCGCGACCGAGCAGATTTTCCACTACATCCGCTCGCGCGATCCGACCGCCGCCAAGTGCATCGTCAATTACTACGCGATAATCCTGTTCTTCATCGTCGGCGCGGCCTTGGGAACGGCCCTGACGCTCGCCTTCGCCGAACGGGCGGTTCTGTTCTGCTGCGGATTTCTGGGCATCGCCTTCCTCGGCATGTTCGCCAAGGAACTGTAGAACGTCCGACGCCGGAGCGCGCCCGCGAAACCGGCCTTCCCTTGCGGGCGGACGCATCCGGCCCGGCACCTTTTCTCTGCCGGGCGTTCGTCGGCCCGGCTCTCAAAAGAAGGTTCCTTTCACGGTCCGGGGAGACGACTCGGGAAAACCGGGCTTTTCTCGCCGTTGGGAATAAAGGCCGGGGTCTATGCCGGGCGGTTCCTCTCGCCATGAGGACGCGCCTTCCCGTCCCGCCGAACCTTTTCCCGGAAAAACCGCAGCAGTTCCCTGTTGGCGGCGGCGTTCAGATGAACTTCGGGGATATCCCACAGCGCCGTATCCCGATCCAGCTCCCCGCAGATGTCGATGCCTATCAGTCGGGCCCTGTCCGCCACCGTCGCCGTCAGCCGTTCCAGCGTCTCCAGCGAAAGCGCGCCCTGATTCCAGTTGGTCCGCGAAAAATGCCGGTCCAGCACGTCCTTGTCGATTGAAACGTACAGGCGGGTGCCGGGCTCTATCCGCACCAGCTCACGGAAAGCCTCGCGCCGCTGCACGTCCTGAAGGCTGATGCAGACGAGGCGATCCCGATACCGCGCATCAAGATGGTCAAACGCGCTTGCGTCCGGGCCGACGATCCAGACCCGGCGAAGGAAGGGGTTGGCGTCGAGCGCCCGGGAGATCCAGCAGCCGCACGACAATAATTCCGCGAACAGCGGCGGCTGCATGTCGCTGTGGTAGTCGAAAACGAGCAAATGGAACGGAACCCTGATTTTTTCCATCCACAACATGCTGACGTAATGAAAATTGCCTGAATCGAGGAAATGGATGCCCTCCGGCGGAAAGTCCCGGATACGGGAACGGATCGCGGCTTCGGCCTCCTCCGTGCAGTAGCAGTCGGTTCCGGGGATGTCCGAACAGTCGATCCAGACGGCCCGTTCGTCCCCGTAAAAATCCTCTTCCTCATAAACGTGGGAAAAATTCATGATGACGGTGGGTGTGCTCATGGCGGCGTTCCGGTAGGCGGGCCCCTTGCGAGGGAACCGCGTGTCTTGCCTTCTTCTAACGAAGAATTCGGCGAAACGCCATCGCCATCCGCCCGGAATCCTTCACGGCACGACGTCGGGAGGGGGCTCTCCCTCCACGGAGCTCCCCCCGGAAAGCCCTTCCCCGGGAGCCGGAAACGGACCCTACTTCGCCGCCGGAGGCGGGGTCAGCAGAAACGTTCCCTGCACGATGCGCAGGACGGTGCCCAGAATCAGCAGGGCGATGGCTCCGTTGGCGAACAGGAAAATCGGCAGAGCCATCATCCCCACCGGGCTTTCCGGATTCCGGGCGAGGAAATGCAGCGACGACACCGCCAGAGCGGAAATGCCGAACGAAAACGCCCAGAAGGACACGGAGAAAGGCTGTTCAAAGGTCCAGCGCAGCAGCCGGGCAAGAAAAAGGAGCTGAAGCAGGCCGTAGCCGAACAGAATCTGGGCGAAAAGGTCCGGCTGGCCGCCGTTCACGAACAGATAGGCTTCGCAGGCCACCAGCGGCGGCGCGAGCTGGATGCCGATGGACGGGCGGAGCGGGTTGGGCAGGGCTCCAAGCGTGCGGAGACGCTGCAGGATGACGCTTTCCAGACTCAGCCACGAGAACAGTCCCGCGCCGAAAAACAGCAGGCCCCAGTCCGCATAGCCCAGCGCGCCCAGCGTGATCGCACTGATCAGGTTGCCGGAAACCGTGGGCAGATAGACTCCCGGCGTGGTGGCCTCGGGCGAATGCAGGCCGCGCCAGAGCCCCGCGCTCCGGTAGGCGGCGAACCCGAGCTGCCCCAACGTTCCCGCAATCACGAAAACCAGCGCCGCCGTCCGCGAATACGGCATGATCGCCGCGCCCATAAGCATGGTCGTCGCCGGGAACAGGCTGATATAGCAGCACTGGACGGGATCCCCCACTTCGGCCAGCGCGGCGGGGCGGAACCACAGCCACTTGGCGATGAACGCGAGCGACAGAGCCATCCAGACGAGTCCCGCCAGAGCCATCAGCGTCTCTCCCACAAATCCCGGAACGGGCCACAGCTTCGCGGCGATGCGCCACGCGGTTCCCATGCCCGCGATACCGAGGACCATGCCGAAATACGCCGCAGGAACAGGGAATGTCTTCACCGGAGGAAAAGGGGTAGCCATGACCGTCTCCTTTGCTGAAAAAGCGGAACGCCCGCCGGACAATCGTCCGGATCGAGCCGTTTTCTCGCCCGTACCATTATTCGATAGCAGGAATGAATCTCTCTTAGTCCACTCCCCCGCGTTTGACAATCCGCGTCATCGGAGAGGAAACGCTCTGTTCCCGGCGGCGTTCTCTTTCTTCAACTTAGTTAAATAAAATCATTTTATTGAAAAGAACACAGGAAATCCCCTCAATCGGCCGCGCCGTGAGCTTTCGGTAACCCATCCATATCGATTGTATTTATTGAACGTTCATAAAAAAATATTTTCCGCGAAAAAAGTTCCCACCCTCTCTTCCGGGCGAGAACCCAAGCCGTTTCCGCGCTGCGGGCGACGCCGCATTCCGAACGGCTATCCCCGGATGATATGTCCGCAGAGATGATCGTCCGTCGTGATGATGCGCCGGGACGCGCGGCGGAACCCGATTCCGCAGGGCGTTTCCATCGAGATGAAGACGCCCGCCTGATAGAACTGCCCATCCCGCTCGGCGAGCCGGGCGAGTTCCTGATAGATCAGGGGTTGCTCGGAATAGAAGCCGCCCGTCCGCTCGGAGCGCACGCCGTCTTCGATGCGGATGTTCTGCCCTTCCCGGCCCCAGACGGGTTTGGCCACGTACGGGCCGGTCAGCGGCAGCGTGGACGTCTTCAGAAGATAGGGCGAATCGGGAAACAGCTCGCACAGGATCTTCATCAGATATTTGGATTGGTAGATCGCCGCATACGGCGGATTGCACACCACGGTGTCCGGCTGCCGTTCCATCGTCTTCGCCATCCAGCGGGCCATGTTTTCATCCTCGTGAAACAGGAGATCCCACGGAACCATCTTGACGACGACGTTGTACAGATTGCGGATGCGCTCGCCGTCCACGGTGCAGAAACCGCACCGCTCGTCGATGCACACGTCCGTCCAGTGCGCGTAGTCGCCGGGAAGGGACTCGGAGGCCGCCTCCCGCAGCAGCAGCGTATTCAGGTCGTCTTCCCCGTCCTCGGCGTTGGTGAACAGAACGCGGGGCAGGACGAGCCGTTCGCCCAGATACCGGAAAAACGCCTGCAACTCCTCGAAAAGCCGGTTGTACTGGTTCTCGTCCGGGTTGAGGCCGTGATACTTCGCCAGCGCGTACTGTACGGTCGAGACTTCAAAAATGGAAAAAGGGGTATCCGCGTTGAACTCGATCAGCTTGATGGGCAGGCCGTTCGTCCCGCCCGCGAAGTCGAACCGGCCCAGCATGTGCGGATGCTTCCGGTAATCCGTATAGGTCCGCTCGATGATGGGCGCCATGTAGTCGGGAATCCCGACGTCGGCATACAGCCCGTTGCGGATGACGAACTCCGTGGCTTCATCGACCATGCGGAAACATTCCGACGCAGCCTCATACAGCGCGTCGGCCTCATCCCGCGAGATGACCACGAGATCGGACGTCTTGCCTTCCTTGGGATACCCGAGCTGTTCGTAATAGGCGTCCGGCACGGGCGGAAAATGCAGAACGTCCATCAGCTCCCGGCCCCCATGCCGCCGAAGGAGCTCCCACGAGAAACGACGTTCGCCTTGGGCATCGTCGTTCCGGTGGTGGTCCCGCCGCCGAACCGGGTGCTCCGCGCGCCAGCCGTGCTCCCACCGGAGGAAGCGCCGCCGCGGTAGTCCTTGTCGTCCTGCCGATCCTGCGCCATCTTGTTTCCGATCATGGACCCGGCGGCGGCGCCCACGGCGGCTCCGGCCATCGTGCCGAGCATCGACGAGCCGGTCCCGGTGTTGGCGTTCATGACGGCATTGGCCTCCTCGGCCTTCTGTTCCTCGGTTTTCCGGTCGTCGCCGGAGCAACCTCCCACCGCCAGAGACGTCAGCAGCAGGGCCACCAGACAACTTGTCTTCTTGCTCATAATCCGTTTCTCCGTTTTTCTCTCTCGAACGTACCAGAAACCGTCCCGAGTGCCTACCCGCCAGCCGTGTCCCCTGAAAACGGGTTCAATCGTTTTTCGCCCCGAACCGATTCTGATCAAAAGTATTCTTCAGGCAAGCGGGAAAGGACTTCCATGCTCTCGAGGGATAAGGAACTCTTGAAGCGACATAGTTACGTAACACCCTTGACCCAACGTATGCATTACCCGTGCGGCACATCCGCACCAAAGCGGCTCCCGCCGCTTTTTCAGGTATGGACAGTGAAATAAAACCGTTCGATTTTGCCGCGCTGCATTTCGAGGAAGTGCTTTTTGTCGGCACCGCACTGTCGTTCATTGCCTGCCTCTCGAATATTTTTTGCCTTACGCCAAGAGTCGTGACAAAAGGAACAAACCCCGCACGTTCTTCATAACGGCCTGTTCACGGGACAATATGTTGATTTTCCATATTCTTTATGGAGTTATTCATCGAATAACGCTTTTTTACCGTTTTCCCCAAAAGTATCATTTTTTGAACCACGATAAAACGCCGCTTCATTCCGTTCCAACCGGTTAGAATCACGAGGCCTATGGCATGCAAGTTGCTTGCACCATTTGTAACAACATTCACCGGATACGTTTGGAGGAGCTATGCGTACCTACAGGAAGAGGATGCGTTACGTCCCCTTTGCCGCCATTTTGGCGCTGGCTCTTGGCGGCGGCCTGCAACTGCACGCTGCCGACAGACTTGCTGACACCGTTTACCACAACGGCAAGATCTACACCATCACCGAAACGGTTGAAGAGGCCCGCGACGTCAACAACGCCAAGAAGACCGACGTCGTCGCCACCCTGAACGGCAAGATCGTCTTCGTCGGCTCCAAGTCCGACGCCAAAAGGCAGGGCTACTTCGACGACGCTAAGGTCGGCAAGATCGTTGACTTGCGCGGCAAGACCATGCTGCCCGGTCTGGTTGACGGGCACGGCCACTTCCCCAATCAGGGCGACAATGATCTGTTCAAGGTCAACCTGAACAGCCCGCTGCTCGACGGCACCGTCGATACGATGGACAAGCTCGTTGAGGAGCTCAGGAAGAAGGCCGAAACGCTTCCCGCAGGCAGCCCCATCATCGGCTGGAACTACGACGACACGCAGCTTGCCGAACAGCGCCACCCCACCCGGGCGGATCTCGACAAGGCCAGTACCAGCCATCCCATTTTCATCTCGCATATTTCCGGCCATATCGCCGTAGCCAACTCCGCCGCGCTGGAAATGTACGGCGTCACCGCTGCGAATACGACCGAAGGTCTCGAAAAGGACGCCAACGGGGAACCCACCGGCGTACTTTTTGAAATGGCGGCCCAAAATCTCGTGCCTCTCGGCGGCGAGCTCAAGATCAACAGCGCGTTCGGCGTTGCCCGCGCCACCCAGCTCTATGCGGGCGCGGGCGTGACCACGGCCGACTGCGGCGGCATGTATCTGGGCAATCAGGCCCCTCTGTTCCAGAAGACGCTGCATTCCGATCA
>CAUHBW010000065.1 GCA_959604115.1 uncultured Bilophila sp.
ATCAGCTCGGCCTCCGCGTGCTGCTGCATCCCATGGGCAACCTGCCGGCCAACCGCAAGATCATGGGCTGGAAGGATGCCGGTGACGGCCTCTATTCGGACGGATCCGAAGCAGTCAAGATCGGCGCGGACGTCACCTCATGGGCGTTCACCGATGCGAACGTTCCCAGCGGATTGCCCTCCGACATGTTGATGCTCGGCGCCTACAAGTTCATCTTTGACGGTTCGCCGCAGGGCTACACTGCGTGGATGAAGGCTCCCGGCTATTATGACTGGGACGGCTATACCGCCACCAACAGCTTCCAGCAATCCGAATACTTCATCGGGCTGCCCGGTACGCTGAACGTCAGCGTCGAGGCGCTGCGGGAAAACATCAAGATTTTCCACGCCGCCGGTCAAAGCGTGGAGGTCCACACCAACGGTTCCGCCGCCGCAGAAGCCTATGTGGCCGCAGTCGAAAACGCCGTGGCCTCCTTCCCCGACATCAAGGACACCCGCCACACGTCCATCCACGGCCAGACGATGGAACGTCAGCATGTCGAACGTCTTTCCGGCCATTATGAAGGACTGGCCGCCACCGCCAGCATGTACACCGATCTCTCCGGCGCGTTCGCGAACGGCGAAGTGGACCTGACCATGGGCGGCAAGCTGCCCGCCGGGAACCTGCCCGAACTCATGAAGGCCCAGAACACCGTCAACTCCTACTTCAACAACCACACCTACTTCTACGGCTACCGCCATACCAACAAGTTCTTCGGTCCCGGCCGCGCCTACAACATGAGCCCCGCCGGATGGAGCGAAGCCTACGGCCAGCGGTACACCTTCCACAACGACACCTTCGTAACGCCGATCTCGCCCCTGCGGAGCATCCAGTCCGGCGTGACCCGCGTTTCCGGCGACGCCATCGCTTCCGAAGGACAGGAAAACCTCGAAGTGAACGGTACCGGCAAGGATGTGAACGCCACCGTCCAGTTCAAGGCGCGCATCACCGACGCCGAAACCCGGGCCTTCTGGACCTACGACCACCGCATCAATCCCTTGCAGGCCATCCATGCCGTCACCATCGGCCCCGCCTTCCAGAACAAGGTCGAAGATCGCATCGGTTCCATCCAGGTGGGCAAGCTGGCCGACTTCACCATTATGGACGAAGACATTCTGGACGTGGCCAAGTCCGAACCGCTGCGCATCGCCAAGATGCGCGTAGCCACCACCATCGTGAACGACGATGTGGTGTACGGCGTGCTTCCGGATGCGAAGAACTTTGCCGGCAAGGTTCTCCCCGGCTACGAACAGCCTTCCCTTGATGCCGAAGTCATCATGAAGGACAGCCGGATCATCGACGACGCGACGGCTGAAAAGGATTATGCGTCTCTCGAAGCCAACGAAAAGCGTTTCGGCACCTATACCTTCACCGCCGAGGTGGAGGCCGGTTCCAGCGCGATCTTCCAGATGGACTTCCTCGGCAACGGCGAAGCCATCGACACCCTCAAGCTGTACAAGATGACCGCCAACGCCAAGACCGAATACGCCTACGGCCGTCCCTCCGCCGATGAAATGACGTCCGCCTCCGGTCACTGGTGGATCGGCTCGTTCGAGAATCCCACCGTCGCCCTGCCCAGCGACACGAAGCTGGAAAAGGACAAGACCTATGTGGCCTTCTTCATCATCCGCGACAACGACGCCGCCTTTGACGCCGACACGGCCGAGGGCGTGATCGTCGACCCGGTGTCGCTGGTCACCACCAACGGCACCCTGCCCACCAACGGCGGCACGGCCGACCACGTCTATACCGGCGGCGACAACGATGACGGCGGAAGCAGCAGCGGCTGCACCGTGGGAGCCACCCCGTCCTACGATCTGCTCGTCCTGTTCCTCGGCCTCTCCGCCGTGGCGGCTTTCCGCATTCTTCGGAAGCGGGACTAACCCCCAACGATTGCTCCTCCTCAGCCCCCTCCCCCGCTCGCTTGAAGGGGAGGGGGCTCCCCGTTTCCCACGCGGACCGGTGTTGCATCGCCCCCCTTCTGGGGCTATCACACCGTCATGAACAGCCTCCAACTCCGTAATTCCTTCCTGTTGTTGCTCACCGCGATCATCTGGGGCGTGGCCTTCGTCGCCCAGAGCGTGGGCATGGACTACGTCGGCCCCTTCACCTTCACCTGCGTGCGCTCCTTCATCGGGGGGCTTTTCCTGATCCCCTGCATCGCGATCCTCAACAGGCTGAACCCCGCCCGCCGCATGGAACGCGCCGTTCCGAACTCCGGCATGTTCGGGGACAAGACGCTCTGGCTGGGCGGAGCGTGCTGCGGCGTCATGCTTTGCGTCGCCAGCTGCTTCCAGCAGATCGGCATTATGTACACGACCGTCGGCAAGGCCGGGTTCATCACGGCCTTCTACATCATCATCGTGCCGCTTCTGGGCCTGCTGTTCGGGAAACGGTGCGGGATGTTCGTCTGGGCGGGAGTGCTGCTGGCTCTCGTCGGGCTGTACTTCCTGTGCATCACGGAGAGCCTGACCGTCGAATTCGGGGATTTCCTGATCTTCATCTGCGCCATCCTGTTCTCCATCCACATTCTGGTCATCGACTTCTTTACCCTGCGCGCGGACGGGGTGAAGATGTCCTGCATCCAGTTCTTCGTCTGCGGCGCGCTCTGCGCGATCCCCATGCTGCTGTTCGAGACTCCGGACCTGTCGCAACTGTTCGCCGCGTGGAAGCCGATCCTCTATGCGGGCGTGCTGTCGAGCGGCGTGGCCTACACCCTCCAGATCGTCGGCCAGAAAGGCATGAACCCCACGGTCGCCTCGCTGATCCTCAGTCTGGAATCGGTCGTGTCGGTGCTTGCGGGCCTGCTCATCCTCAACCAGCACCTGAGCGCGCGGGAAACCGTGGGCTGCGCGTTCATGTTCTGCGCCATCGTGCTCGCGCAGCTTCCGCAGCGGCGGACAAGCTGAAGCGGACCGCTCCGCAACGGGCTTTCGAAACCGGCAAAAAACGGGGCGTCACCTTTCGATGACGCCCCGTTTGCAATCGGGTCCGGCGCAAGGCCATTCTCGGAAACGTCCCGCTTACGGCAGCACATGCCCCAGAATCCCGCTTGCGGCGATGCCGATGAGCACCGTGGGCAGCATGGAAAGACGGCTCGCCGCCACTACGGTGATCGCCAGCGCCAGCAGTTCGGACGGGCGATCCGAAACGAACGCGGGCGCGATCACGGCGATGAGCACGCAGCCGGGCGCGGCCTCCATGACCGCCTGCGCGCGGGGGCTCAGGGTCCGGTTCCGCAGCACCACGAATCCCAGAATCCGGGTCAGGTACGTGACCGCCGCCATCGCCGCAATGGTGCACAACGACGCGAAATCAACCATTGTCCCCTCCCCAGCAGTAGGCGGAGACAAGGCCCGTGACCGCTCCCGCGGCGACGTACCAGGCTCCCGGAACCAGCAGATGCACGACGGCCGCGACGACGAGGCTCACCAGCCACGGGCGCGCGGAACGGAAGCCTTTCCACATGCCCCGCAGCAGCACTAGAAACACCGCCGGAAAGGCCATGCCGAACCCGTAGGATTCCACATCTCCGAGGGAAGGCCCGATGACGGCCCCAAGCGTCGTGCAGCTGACCCAGACGGCGTACATGCTCGCCGAGACGCCCAGATAATAGGGCAGACTCAAAGGATTGCGCTCGCCGTCCCGAACGCGTTTCCGGGCGTCCGCGTAGGCCATCGCCCAGCTTTCGTCGCACATGAAGAACAGCGCGGGAAAAACCTTGCGCTTGGGAAGCCCGTGCAGCCACGGCGTCAGGGCCGCCCCCATGAGCAGATGACGGCTGTTGATCAGGAACGTGACGGCGGCGATCAACAGCAGATGCGGCGGCGAGGTCCACAACTGGATCGCCGCGAACTCCGATCCGCCCGCGAAGTTCAGCCCGGTCATGAGCGGCACCTCCACGACGCTGAGCCCTTTCTGCGCGGCCTGCGCGCCCAAGACGAGCGCAAAAGGCAGGGTGCCCAAAAGCACGGGCACGGATTCCCGCGCGCCCCGGAAAAATTCGGTTCTCGCCGGAACCTGAGTCTCCTTCATGACGCCTCCACCGACTGGGGGTATTTACAGGTGAATGGGCATGTCGTTACGCTTCCGGGGCACCCTCAGTCAATCCCGGCTCCCCGATCCGGAGTCCTTTGCCATTCGCCCGGCTTCGTGGCACTCTGCCCTTCGCGCGGCACGACGCATCCCGCGCGAAACGATGCCGGGTCCGCCCGGCGAGGAGGCCGCACATGCGATTTGAAGAAGCGATGGAACTTGCCGAACGCGGCGAACTGGTTTCCCGGCCCGGATACGGAACACGGTTCATAGCCGTCCGCGACGGGCACCCTCTGTACGGAGGATTCGTCGGAGAAACCGGGTTCACCGACATGCGCGCCTATGCGTTTACGGAAGAGGACATCCAAGCTACGGACTGGCGGCGGTTCATCCGCGTCCTTCCCGATGCGTGGGAGGGATGCGACACGCCCTCCAGAGAACGCGGCTGACGTCCCTTTTCGGCCCGTCGCCCGCCGTCCGTTCCGAGGGTACGGACATCTTTTCGAAACGCGCCGCAAGCGAAGAAACGAACAACGTCGGATCATGGACAACCTCCCGTTTTTCTTCTCTATCGGGCCAGGAATCCGCACCCTTCGACGGCACGTTCCGCCGCATCCCTCCGCAAAGGGCGCTATCATTCCGGCATCGCTGCACAACCGCCCTTGTGCACAATAACACAGCAAACATTTTGATCTTTTTCTTTACCTTCCCCTGTCCATCGTTTACGTTGAAAACACGGCTGGGCGGATTTTTCCGCGCGGTCGTCCGTGTCAGAGCCGTTTTTTGTTTCCAACCGGCGGCAGTCGCGGCCCCCTCCGGCGAGCCGACGAAGATGTCTCTAGCCTGTAAGGAGAACCTCATGCGGACGTACCAGCAGTTCATCAACGGCAAACTGATTCCCACCTCGACCGGACGATGGATCGACGTGGAAAACCCCTCCACCCGCGAAATCATCGCGCAGGTTCCCGACGGAGACGAACAGGACGCGCAGCAGGCGCTTGAGGCCGCGAAGACGGCGCAGACCGCGTGGTCCCGCGTGCCCGCCGCCACCCGCGCGGGCTACCTCAAACAGTTCGCCGCCGTCATCCGGGAACACCGGGAAGACCTCGCCCACCTTCTGGCTTCGGAACAGGCGAAAGTCGCCCCCCTCGCGCAGGTGGAAGTGGACTTCACCGCCGACTATTTCGACTACTACGCGGGCTGGGCCCGCATATACGAAGGCGAAATCATCCAGAGCGACCGGGACCGGGAAAACATCTTCCTCTTCCGCCAGCCCATCGGCGTGGTCGCGGGCATCTGCCCCTGGAACTTCCCCCTGTTCGTCATGGCGCGCAAGGTCGCCCCCGCCCTGCTGACCGGCTGTACCGCCGTCATCAAGCCGAGCAGTCTCGCGCCGCTGACCGTCATGGCGTTCACGCGGCTGATCGCGGAGCTGGATCTGCCCGCTGGCGTGCTCAACGTCGTTTCAGGCGGCGGTTCCACCCTCGGCAACGCCCTCGCGGGAAGCCCGCTCACCGACATGGTCAGCCTGACCGGCAGCGTGGAGGCCGGGCAGAAAATCATCGCCGCCGGGGCCCCCAACATCACCAAGGTTTCTCTGGAGCTGGGCGGCAAGGCTCCCGCCATCGTCTGCGAAGACGCGGACCTCGACCTCGCGGTCAAGGCCGTTACGGCGTCCCGCGTCATCTTCAGCGGACAGGTCTGCAACTGCGCGGAACGCGTATACGTGCACGAGCGCGTGGCCGACGCCTTCGCGGAAAAGCTCGCCAAGGCGTTCGAACAGGTCGCCGTGGGCGATCCCTTCGACACGCCCGTCCCGGACATGTGCAGCCAGATCGACCGCAAGCAGCTTGAAAAGATCGAAAGTATGGTCGCCACCGCCGTCAAGGAAGGCGCGGAAGTCGCCACCGGCGGGCAGCGGCTCGACAGGCCGGGAGGCTACTACTACAAGCCCACCCTGCTGCGGCAGTGCCGTCAGGACATGGAAATCGTCCGCAAGGAAGTCTTCGGCCCGGTGTTGCCCATGCTCACCTTCTCCGAGTTCGACGAGGCCATCGAACTCGCCAACGATTGCGAATACGGCCTGACTTCCTCAATATACACCCGCGACCTCTCGCTGGCTCTTGAAGCCGTCAACCGCCTGAAGTTCGGCGAAACCTACGTCAACCGCGAGAACTTCGAAGCCATGCAGGGCTTCCACGCCGGGTGGCGCAAGTCGGGCATCGGCGGCGCGGACGGCAAGCACGGCCTCTTCGAATACCTGCAATCCCACGTAGCCTACATCCAATACTGAACACGGCGGCCCGCCTCGGACAACTTCCGGGGCGGGCCGCCGTCTCCGCATAACGACGGAGCGTCCCTCCCGTCATCCCCTCCCCACCCCACCCTCCGCGTGGCAATCCTCGTCTTCCATACGCCATGCGCTTCTGCCGACTTGGCTTCTTCCGGCGGGGCCGTCCTACAAGCGCTATTTCTTCCCTTGCTCAAATGGAGCGCGTTCGCATCTCCGACGTCTTGCCCACGTCAACGGACGCAACCGGTTATGCGAAGCTCTTTTGCGCCGCACGCTATTTACGCGAATCCGTCCTCCACGGAACGCATTTTGCTTCATGGAACGCGCTCCCGCGTCCCCGGGGCGTTCCGGCATTATTTTTCTTTGTGAAGTATGGAGCTTATTGCATCTGTAACATCTATAACCCCGGGACGGGGCTACGCTTGGTCATGTCTCTTCAGTTCAGACATGTTTCACCTTTGTCCGCTACGGCGCGGGGAAAAACCCTGAAGGCGTATCCGCAACAGTATATCGGCGGCGAAAAGACCTCCGGTACGGGCCGGTTCAACGCGCAGAGGGTGGCGGACAAGTTCACCGCCGAACGCAGGGGCAGCGTCCAGACCGAATACCGCTTCTGATTGCACCCCAAACCGCAAGGAGTAGCCATGAAGATCCAAGCCGCCGTCATCCGCAAAAAAGGCCAGCCTTTCCATATCGAGGACGTCGAACTCGCCCCGCCGAAAGAAGGCGAACTGCTCGTCAAAATCGTCGCCAGCGGCGTCTGCCATACGGACGAGGCCGCCCAGCAACAGATGATCCCCGTTCCGCTGCCCGCCGTTCTCGGGCATGAAGGCTGCGGCATCGTGGAAGAGGTCGGCCCCTGCGTCACCGGCTTCAAGCCCGGCGATCGGGTCGGGTTCTCCTTCGGTTTCTGCGGGCACTGCGAAAACTGCCTCTCCGCGCACCAGCACGCCTGCGAAAACTTCAACGCCATCAACTTCGGCGGCGTGATGAGCGACGGCACATCACGCCTCTCCCAGAACGGGCAGACGCTTTCCTCCTTCTTCGGCCAGTCCTCCTTCGCCACCCACGCCGTCGTGCACCAGAACAGCGTGATCAAGGTCGAGGATGACGACATCGATCTCGCCCTCGTCGGCCCGCTCGGCTGCGGCATCCAGACCGGCGCGGGAGCCGTGCTCAACCGCCTGCGGCCCAAGGCCGGGTCTTCGCTGGTGGTGTTCGGCTGCGGCACCGTGGGCATGAGCGCGATCATGGCGGCGCGCATCGCCGGATGCGCCCGGATCATCGCCGTGGGCGGCACCCCGAGCAGTCTTAAACTGGCCAAGGAAATCGGAGCCACCCACGCCGTCAACCGCCGGGAAACGCCCGACATCGCCGCGCGCATCAAGGAAATCACGGGCGGCGGAGCGCACTACGCCATCGACACCACGGGCGTGCCCGCGATCATCAAGACCGCGCTGGCGGGCCTGCGTTTCCTCGGCACGGCGGTGGTGCTCGGCGTCACCGGCGACCTCACCATCAACGTGCAGGAAGAACTCATGGGCGAGGCCAAGTCCCTGATCGGCATCGTGGAAGGCGACGCAATCCCCAAGCTGTTCATCCCGGAACTGCTCGACTACTACAAACAGGGACGCTTCCCCTTCGACCGGCTGGTCACGTTCTACGATTTCACCGACATCAACAGGGCGTTTGAGGAATCCCACAAGGGAAAGGCCATCAAGGCCGTCTTGCGGATAGGCTAGTTACGGGCCGGAAGATCATCCCGGTTCGCCGTGGAGGGAAGGCCTTTCCAAGCTCTCCGCCGGATCGTGACGGGCCCGCTCCCCCTTGGGGGAAACGGGCCCGTCGCCTTGCCGAAACATCGACTTCCGAGGGATTCCCCCTCGAGTCCGGTCACGCCACGACGTCGGGGTCCATGAACCGGCGGTAGTCGATGCCGTATTTCTTCATCTTGTAGTACAGGATGCGGTAGGTGATCCGCAGATCGCGGGCGGCTTCGTGGATGTTGCCGCGCGTGGACTTCAGCGCCCCGGTGATGAGCTGTTGCTCAAGCTGGTTCACCTTTTCCGTGAACCCGACCGGCAGGGTCGAGACGGGCGGCGCGCTTCCCTCCACGCCCTGCAGACCCTGCGGCAGATGGTAGGTCCGGATCGTGGCCTCGTCGCACACAAGCACGGCGCGTTCCATGATGTTCTTCAATTCCCGCACGTTGCCCGGCCAACCGTACTGAACCAGCAGGTCAAGGGCGGGCGTGGAGATGTGCTGCACGTCGCGCTCGTATTCCTGACCGAACAGTTGCAGAAAATGCTCCGCCAGCTGCGGAATGTCTTCCCGGCGCTCGCGCAGGGACGGCATGAAGATTGGGAATACGTTGATGCGGTAATACAGGTCTTCCCGGAAAAGCCCCTGTTCCACCAGCCGTTCCAGCGGGCGGTTGGTCGCGCAGATCAGACGCACGTCCACGGCGATCACGTGTTCGCTGCCCAGACACTGGATCTGGCGGTCCTGAATCGCCCGCAAAACCTTGGCCTGCGCCGGAAGCGACAGGTCGCCGATCTCGTCCAGAAACAGCGTGCCCTTGTCGGCCTGCTCGAACAGCCCCTTCCGATTCTGCACCGCGCTCGTGAACGCGCCCTTGCGCCAGCCGAAAAGTTCGCCTTCCAGCAGCTCGGACGGCAACGCCGCGCAGTTCAGGGTGATGAACGGCCTGTTCCTGCGGGGGCTGCTCCGGTGGATGGCTTCGGCCATCAATTCCTTGCCGGTGCCCGATTCGCCGCGCAACAACGCCGTGGCCCGGCTCGGGCCGACCTGCATGGCCTGCCGCAGCACCTGCCGGATGCTCTTGGACGAACCGATGATGGACGGCATGGGCGGCAGAGGAACGTCTTCCATGCTTCGCTGGAAGTGCTGCCGGGCCAGCTCCTCCTGCAGATAGGCCACCTGTTTGCCCACCAGCGCCGCCACGGATTCGAGAAAGGAACAGCGCAGGCGCAGTTTGTCCTCCGAGGCCGGCGGCGTGTCCGCGCTGAGGGTTCCGATGACTTCGGCGCCCGGCTCGCCCGTCCTGACGGGCACGCAGATGAACGCCAGCGCCGCCATCTGTTCCTCGGTGCGATCGAAAAGACGGTTGCGGAATTCGGGATGATCCTTCATGCAGGGCACGATGATGGGTTGCCCGCCCGCGAAGACCTGACCGGTAATGCCCGTGCCGGGCGCGTAGGCCACGAGGGGCGATCCCGTCTGCCCGTGCGCGAGGGACAGGCGCAGGTTCATGCTCTCAGGGTCCTGAACGACGATGTGAGGACGTTCAAAATCCAGATGTTCGGCCAGAGCGACGAGAATGTCCTGAAGGGCGGCGCGGAAAGGCTGGCGCGCGGTCAACACGGAGACGACCCGACGCAGAGTGTCCAGATACCGGGAAAGAGAGCGGTCCTGCTCGTTCATGAAGGCGTTTCCTGAAAAAGCCGGACGGGAGTCGGCCCCGTTCGCCCTGTCCTGAAAAAATTAACGGTTTGCGGAACCCGACACGTCTCCGGCGGGATTCGCCGTGACCAGCCACGCCAGTTCGTGACGGCTGCTGATTCCGAGTCTGCGGTGGATGTTCCGGATATGGGTCTTCAAAGTGCTCGGCGAAATGTTCAGGCTGTCGCAGATGGTCGCGTCCGGCGTCTTGCGGGCGAGCAAGGCCGCGATCATCGCCTGCTGCCGGGTCAGGCCGAGTTCCCGAAAATGCGTCTCCAGCTCCTCCAGCGGCCACTCCATCAGCGACTGGGGCGTGCTCGGCAAAGGCTTGTCGGAAACGCGCCCCGAAACCGTCTCGGCCTTCGCCAGCCGGAAGAAGCCCACCTTTTCCAGATACACCACAAAGATGAAGCTCCCCGCCAGAATGGCGAAAGCCTGAAACGCGAACAGCGAATTGAGCGAGTCGCCTCGGGCGATGCTCTCCGCGATCCAACCGCTGTTGTGGCTGCCCACCCACGAGGCCAGCGCGATGCCTCCGAGGCCGAAGGCCAGCAATCGCAACCGTCCCACGCCCCGGCGGTAGGACGCCGTGTGCAGGAACGCCGTCATCATATAGATATTGAGCAGGGTATAGCCGAACAGCAGGCCGCCGAGCGACAGGCCGGGCGACTCCCTGTGCAGCAACGGCCACGCCGTATACCCGACGACCAGCACCGGGATCACCAGCAGGAACGCGTACCAGATCGGCGAGCGGTGCGCCTGTCCGAGCACCAGAAGAGCCGACAAGCTCCCCAGCACGACGAGAAGCAGCACGCTCAGGTTCGGCGAGGGCATGACCGGCTCAAGCGCGCCGGACAAATTATAGTAGGCGCTTTCGCTGAACGCCGTGAACAGACACCCGCTCCAGAAAAAAAGCGGTATCCGGCCAAACGGATAGGGTTCCTTCTCCTCCTCGGACAAGCCGCCGTCGTCGCACGGCAGCAGGGCGAACGCGATCGGAAACAGAAGCGCCGGAACAACCCAGTACGGTTCGGGGAACAGCAGGACGAGGTAGTTGCAGATCGGCGTCACGGCGCTTGCCAGCCCGAGCCCGAGGACAAGCTGTCCCGACGGGAACCGGCACAGCCCGAGTCCGATGCGGCAGGCGGCGACGCCCGCCCCCATCCCGGCGAACAGACTGATCGCCAGACCGCCGAAGCGCATCCAGCCGGAAAGCTCGTCGACCGAAGGAGCCACCATCAACAGCACGGGGGTCCACATCAGCAACAGGGTCACAATCCGGCACTGCCTGCCCGTACGGCCAAGGATGGGCGCGCCGCCCTCCCGCGTCTCCGGGCGAAACCGCAGCCGGACCCCGTAGGCCAGCAACAGGGCCCCGGCAAACAACGGAAGGTGGAACAACTGTCCCGCTTCGTCGTTATAAGGCACAAGCCCCGGCGTGTTGTACAGACGGAACGCCTGCCACAACCATGAGAAGAAAATCGCGGACAACAACGCCGTACCGAGCAAGGCACGCACGGTACGCGAGCCCGAAGGCCAAGCGCTTTTTTCCGCAAGAGATTCCATCGACGGGTCAACTACGCCTTTTTTCACACGGACTCCAATGCAACGGCAAACACCGTTCCCCCAACAAGTGGACAACCATAAAAAAGGAACGGCATTCTGCCAAGCGATTTTTGTCATCGATTCCGGGACAACAATCGTTTCAAAAAGAAAAGAAATGCAATTCTAGCGCATTAAATAACTCAATGACATTGCCGTTTTTGTTATGCCGAGACGGTTGCGGTTGGGGGCCGGAACAGGGGAGAAAACGCCGTCTTCCGCGTCCCGACCGCCGTTTTGCCAGAATACCGACCTTGCGCCACAAGTACAAGCCCGGAAAAGAACGCCGCCACCCTGTCCGGTGGGCCTATCTTCTGTCGCGTTGCGTCTCCGCGACGAGATCGATCAGTTCCTGCGTCACGGAACGCCGGAAAATGTCCCATACCGGGCGCGTCTTGCGCCGCATTTCGTCCATCATCGCGTCCGTGGGCTCGACGACGACGATGCCGTCCCGCTCGAACCGCCTGCGGGCCTGTTCCTCGGACTGTGGGGCCAGCACCTCGCGCTGGTACTCCAGAGCCTCGTCCGCCGCCTCGCGGATAATCTGCTTGGCCTGCGGGTCGAGCTGCTCCCACCATTGCCTGTTGGCGCTCAAGATCTGCATCCCGTAGTTGTGGCGGGAAATGAAGCCGTACTTCAGGAGTTCCTCATGTTCCGCGTTGAGCAGAAAGGAAAAGGTGTTGCCCTCCGCTTCGACGATGCCTTCCCTGAGGGCGGTGTGGGTTTCCCCCCAGGCCAACGTTTTCGGGTGCATGCCCAGCGCCTTCGCCACCTCGGTCTCGACGGGGGACGCCGTGGTCCGCACGACGATGCCCGCCAAGTCCTCCACCGACCGGATCGGCTTCTTCACGCTGAAGAAATCGCGGTAGCCGTATTCGCAGAACATGATCGGCTCAAGTCCGACTTCATTGAATTTTTTCTGAAAATAGGTTCTCAGCTTGCCGTGGTCCAC
Source organism: uncultured Bilophila sp. (assembly GCA_959604115.1). Lineage (GTDB taxonomy): Bacteria > Desulfobacterota > Desulfovibrionia > Desulfovibrionales > Desulfovibrionaceae > Bilophila. The sequence continues at coordinate 12,384 of CAUHBW010000065.1, forward strand.
GGAGGCGTACAGGTTCTTCTGATATTCGGGGGTGGTGATGTACGGCAGATCGAACACCATGAGCGAAGGCACGAACCGCGTCAGATTCGGGCTGGAGCTGACGGCCATTTCGAGGCCGCCGCTCTGCGCGCCCTTGATCATCACCACGTCGCTTCCGAGCACCGCGTTGGGGAAAACATGCACCTTGATCTTGTTGCCGGATTTCCGGGCCACGATGTCCCCGAACATCTCGAACGCCAACGTCGTGTGATGCCCCGGAGGACAAGGATGCGCCAGCCGGAACCGCAGCCTCGGTCCGGTGTATTCC
>CAUHBW010000066.1 GCA_959604115.1 uncultured Bilophila sp.
TCGAGGAACTGCATGCCGCGCTCTTTGGCCTGTTCGAGGTTTTCGCCCCAGATGATGGCCAGCGCGAGGTTGGGGTCGAATTCCGTGGGGATTTCGTAGGGTTCGTCCGTGGGGACGTGGGTGTGCATCTTGAGCCACGGGTGGCTGGGCCAGCCGAAGGCGTCAATGCGGCCCACCCACGGGGTGAAGCGGTTGTCGGGATCTTCGGCGATGAGGCGGTATTCGATGCCCACGCCTTCAAAGGTGACGTCGTCCTGCGTGTAGCCGAGGGGCTCGCCGAGGCCGATGCGGATCTGCTCCGCGATGATGTCCACGTCTTCGCCGCGCACCTTGGAAATCCGGGCCGAAACGCCGTTTTCCACCTGAATGCGGGTGTTCACTTCCATAAGGAAGGGGCTGCCGTCCTTGGTGACGATCCATTCCCACGTGCCCACGTTGTCGTAGCCGACCTTGCGGGCCAGCGCGAGCGAGTGGCGGATGATGTCTTCCAGCAGCTTGTCCGCGTCGAAATCGTATTCGATGGACGAGGAGTCGAAGCCGGGAGCGACTTCGATGCGCTTCTGGAGGCCGGTGGACTGGATCGAACAGTTGCGGGTGCCGAAGTGCACGGGATTCTTGCCGCTCCGGTCGGAAACGATCTGCACTTCAAGGTGGTTGAAGCCGCAGATGCGCTGTTCGATCAGTACGCCTTCGTCCTTGAACTGGCGGAGCGCGTAGTTGCGGATGCGCCGGTACACGGAACGGAACTGATCGATGTCGTAGACTTCCTCAATGCCCATCCCGCCGCCGCCGGCGGAGGCCTTCACGAGCACCAGCGGACGGGCGATGCCCTGCTGGAGCTGGAAGTCGTAGAGGTTGCGGGCGATTTTTTCGGCTTCCATTTCGTCGTAGATGGGACGGTCGGAGCCGGGGACGGTCGGCACGCCGAGACTGCGGGCCAGACGCTTGGTGTTGATCTTGTCGCCGAGTTCCCGGATGACCCGCCATGAGGGACCGATGAAGATCAGTTTGCGTTCGCGGGTCGTGACTCTGCGGGCAAAGCGGAAATCTTCCGCAAAAAAGCCGTAGCCGGGATGGATGGCGGTAGCCCCCGCATCGTCGGCGACGGACAGGATTTCGTTGGCGTCGTGGTAGGAGGACACCTGGTAGAGGGATTTTTCCCCACCAAGTTCTTTGGCGATGCGTACGTGGCCGGAATGGATATCCTCAGCCGTATGCACGCACACGAATTCCAGACCCAGCTTGCGGCAGGCCTGAACGATGCGCACGGCGATTTCTCCCCGGTTGGCTACGAGGACTTTATGTTGCGTTTTCTCCACCGTTGTACCTCATGCATGATTTGTGGACCCAAGGGGGAGACGTTCCTTTCGGTAACGTTTTCCCGCGACAGATCTTTTGTCGGACGGGGGCCCCCGTCGCAGACGCGGACAACGCCTGCGGGTTTGCCAGTATCGCCTAAATCATGGCTGTTAGCAATCGTTCTGCGAGGGGTTCCGGGATTTTTTCATCGGAATGGAAGCCTTTTTGCATGGGCTTCCCGGCGGCGCGGAGAAGGCGTTTCGGGAAAAACTTCCCGTGACGACGCAAAAAAGTGTACGAACGGGGTTTACTTTTGATATGTGTGACCCCATGTTGGGGACTGAATTCTTGCGCGCGTTTTCGGAGGGCGTTTTCCCGTATCGGGGAGCGTTGCGGGACGCGCTTCACTTTCTGCCCAGAATTGAGGAAATGGCATGGAATCTTTGTTGGAACGTCTGTCCGGCCTGCTGTGGCTGCCGTCGGGGCTCGTCGAAGCATGGGGACAGCTGGTTTTGTTCGCCGTACCCCTTTGCCTGTATCTTGCGGCGGCCATGTTGCCTTTCGTGGTTCTGTACGGCCTGATCCGCGCCCATTTCGGCAGGAGAAGCCTGATGGAACGCTGCTCCCGGCAGCAGGCCCGGTTCGCCAACTTCCTGAACTGGCTGTTTCTCGTCTGTTTCGTCGGGCTCGGGGCGGCCAGGGTCGTTCCCTACGACACGCTGCCTCCGGCGTATCGGTTGGCCCTGTACGTCTCGGGCGGGCTGCTGCTCGGCGGGACGCTCCTCTGGACCGTGGTCGTGGCGGCATGGAAACCGCTCCGCAAGTGGCCCGTGCTGCACGGCGTGCTGGTCTTTGTGACCGGAACCTGTCTGGCTTGGATTCCCATCATCGCTCTGATGCTGGGCCGGGTCTACGCTCAGGGCACGGAACTGCCGCAGGAAAACGACGTTCGGACGCTGGTCGATCTCCTGTTGCCTTCCCTGAACGATCCTTTCTGGCTGTATTTCGGTCTGCTGCATTTCCTCGAAGTGGCGGCGGCGGGGAGCTTCGGACTTTGCTGGCTTCTTGCGCGGCGGCGCGTCGATGACTTCGGACGCGACTACTATGTCTTTGCCGCGAACTGGTGCGGCGAATGGGCCGCGTGGGGCGGCTGGCTTGTCCTGCTGCTGACGGGCGGCCTGTGCGCCATGTTGCGCCTGCAGGGCCTGCTTCCTTTCGAGAGTTCGGACGGTCTGCTCGTATTCGTGATCGCGCTGTTTGTCTTCCTGCTCCTTCCGGCCGTTCTCTGGACCGTAATCGCCAGGAGCGCCACACCGATGCGCCACAAGATCGGCATGATCGTCTCGCTGTTGCTCCTGTTCGTGGCGGTGGCGAACATCGGGGTGATTGTGGGGCCCCTGCTGCTTTCGGCCTCCTGATCTCCTTTCTCTCGCACCATCCGTTCCCGTAAACGTCAAAGGGCATCCTCCATGTTATGAGGATGCCCTTTGACGTTTTCAGCTGCGAGAGGACACGTTTTTTTGGCATCCGTTCCGGATACGTACGGGATACGTTCTTTGCCTTTTCCGATGTTGCCCTGGAGCTCTCCGTCGCTCATCTCTGACCGGGACTGCCTTGCACCAAAGAGGAATGGAGTACGGTATGCCCGCTTTTTGGGCATTTCCGGCAGGCGCGGCGCTGAGTAGGCCTAACTTCGGGCTGGTCCGCTCGAAGCGGAGTTTTTTGCGGGAAGGCGGCGATGGCAAGTCGTGCCGCACGACCGTGACGAAGCCGTATCGCCCCCTCCCCGAGCGAGGGCGGGGAGGGGGCGATACGGAACGGCAGCCTTCCGCCTCGCTTCCCTTGATGAACAAGGCGATTCCGTGAGCGGCGGGATGGTTGTTTCCGTCTGCGGGATCTTCATCGCCTCGATAGGGTGGGGAAAAGGAAATGCCTCATATGTCTTGTGGGGCTGAACGACGGCACGGCGGATGGAACAATACGGAAAATCAGCCGTTGGACCGGCGGTCCGGAACGCTTTCGGGGCCCCCATCGCTTTTTGTCCGAACGGGCTGTTCTGACGCCGCATGGAGCGCCCATTTTTTGGGTGTATGAACGGGGCTTCACGCCGCCGCCGAGCCCGGATTCCGGAGGGAATTGGCGCGCGTCAGACTTCTCCCCTTGGTGGCATATTCCTTAAGATACGGGAATCCGATTCCGACATCGGCGTGGCGCTGACGAAGCGTTACGACACGCTGACGAAGATGCTGGACGCGACAAAGGGCTACGCCAAGCACGAAGCCGAACGTCTCGCCGAGATCGTCAAGCTGTGCAAGGGGATGAGTATGGGTGAGCGCGGCGAGGCCAAGCGCCGGATGGACGAGCTGGCGGGCAGGATAAACGTTCTTGCGGAAGCATACCCGGGTCTGAAGGCGAGCGAAAACTTCAGGCAACTCCAGTTCTCCATTGTTGAAGTGGAGGAGCATCTTCAGGCCGCGCGCCGGATTTACAACATGAACGTGTCCCAGTTCAACCGGCTTCTCGTGTCCTGACCGAGCAGCATGGTCGGGTCCATCCACAAGCATATCCGTATCCGTGCATGCTGGTTGTGTACGGCACCGAGAAGGGCGGAGCCGCAGCGAGAAACAGCGATGTGCTCATCCAAGCTGGTGGACAGACCCGTTTCATCCGGCAGATAATCCCCTTTTACGGTTGGCGGCACGGCGGGACAAGCTGGAAGCCCGCCGGCGCGATACCGAACATCGGGGGAGATCTGCTCAACGTGAACAGCAGAGGCGGAGGGAGAGTCGTCGCTTCATGATGCCTCTCGGAACGTTTTTGTCGCACGTTTAGCCTATGATCGTTCCCCCGCACCGCGACGTTGCGAGGGAGCGGCGTCCACTGTCTGAGCAATGAGTATTCCATGCTTCCGCAGGCCGGCATGTTTCGTGTCCGGCCTGTGTCGTCTGGCAAAGGAGCGGGACAACGGCGACCAATTCGAGAAAGAGCCCCCGCAGCTTTGGATATATGGGCCCCAGGGCGCCTTTCAGCCGCTCCCGCCGCTCCCGTTCTTCCCGCATCAGCCCTGATCCGGTCGCCTCATCCGCAGTGGATCCTCTTCAGACAGCGCGGGCGCGCCTCCTGTTTGGGGACGGCTGAGCCTAAGGGGCTTCAGCTCATAGACGCTCTTCTTACCATTCCCTCCTCGCTTTCGTCCTCTGTGTGGGAAAGCGAACGCTCCCGCATTGCGTTCTTGCCTGCCTGAACACCATTGAGCCCGACAACATTGTTGGCGGCAAGCCGCACCGGATTGGCATCCTTCTTCCGGGCGGCGGTCCCCTTACGTGCCGACGGTAGGCGATGCAGACCGTGCCGTTTGTTTTTCACTTGTCTTTTCGTATTGTTCCGTTCATATTCATATGAGGTCCGCAACGGGACCTCTTGGCGGATCGCTTTTTGCTTTGACTGACAACGACGCGGGGCGGCGCTGTTTCATGCCGGTTCCCCTCCCATTCCCAAACGGCCCGTCCGGGCATTTTTTTGGAGGATAATGATGGAAGCGAATCCTTATATCGACGCATTGGGCAAGGCTATCGGCATGGAACTTTCCCTGTCCGCTTCGGGCTGCGTGGGGTTGTCGCTCGGCGGGCGCAATCTGCTGATCCAGTGGGTGGAGGTCACGCGCTCGTTCATTCTGTACGCCGAAGTGGGCGCGCTCAACGGCTGGCGCTCCGGCGAAGTCTGCCGACGCCTGCTCACCAACAATTTCCTGCTCATGGAGACGCAGGGCGCGGCGCTCAGCTACAACGACGCCACGGGCATGATCGGGCTGAACTATCCCGTGCCGGTTTACGGCCTTGAGGCCGACGCGTTTGTGCGGGCCGTAGACAACATCGTGACGCTTTCCGAGGAATGGAAAAGGCGTCTCGATGCACTGAACAAGGAACAGGAAGAAGCCGTCGAGCGGGCGCAGGAGGCCATCCTCCATGCCGAAGAAGCTCCGGCCGAAACCGATTTTACCGCGCAGTCCATGCAGTTCCTCCGGGTATGACCTCCGGATGGTACACCCGAAATTTTTATGCTGGAAGCAGGAGTGAATCATGCCTGTCACGCTTGATCAGTTTTTTGCCAACGCCAATGCCGTCAGCGATACGGCGCAGGTCTTTCTCCAGAATGACGGCGAAGCCGTGGGGAACGCGACGTCCCTGCACGGCATCCATAAGCTTTCCTCCAGCGCGAAGGCGGCGGAGAATCGGGCCACCGTCACGGCCTTCATGAACGCGCTGGAGGCGTCGCCGCAGTTCCGCAACATCAATCAGGACATGCGCAACATGCTCGCCGAGCGTCTGGCCGGGGGCAAGCCGCTTACCGCCAAGGACGTAAGGCTCGTGCGCGATTCCGTGCTGCTCGATCAGGCCATGGCGCTAGGACGGCATTTCGCCGCCGACGGGACGATCCCCCCCGGTCACGGTACTTCTTTCGCGCAGTTCTCGGTGGTACGCAACATGGATTTGAATACGCCGCAGGGCATCGGGCAGGCGGTGCGGGCGTATCTTGCCGAGAAGGTCATTCCCCAGAACCTTGGGGCGCTGACCATGCTGACCGAATTCGGCGACCGCAGTGAGGCCATGAGCAACGCCCTGAGGAAACTCAGCGAACCGCTTGCCGGGGCGGACGGCTTTTTCTCGCGCGCCTTGCGGGCGGATATCGAACAGAACGGGCCGACTGGAGCCTTCGAACGTCTTCAGCGGAGCTTTCTTCAAGGCAACGCGGGGAATGCAGCTCTTCTTTCCGGAATGAACGACGAACTGTTCCGGCTGCTGCCGCAGCTTCCCAACGGCAAGGACATCATGGCCGCCCTGCGGGAAGCGTTGCCGTCCATAGGCGAAAACAAGGTGAACGGCCTCGCCATGTCCCTCGTCATGTCGGAAGCGCCGCTGGCGACTCCGGCCCAGCGGCGTGAGTCCACCGTCGCCTTCCAGATGCAGGAAGCCGTAAAGGGCGGGACTCTCCATGCCGCCATGACCGATGCCGGGCTTCCGGAAAATTTCGATACCGCGCTCGGCAACCATCCCGAGGTGGTCAGGGCCGCCAAGACGCTGCTCGCCGCCGATTCCGGCGCCGTGCCCTCGCAGGACCGCGTGAACGAGGCGCTGAACCTCGCCGTCCGCCAATTTGTCGAGGGCAGGCTGCCGGTGCTCCGCGAGCTGGCGATCATGGGGCAGGATCCTCCCGCCGGTCTGAATCCGCCGGTGACCGCCGAAACCATGCCCCGCTACCTCAACGCCATGCTCGAAGGCGACGCGCTGCTTGAGCCGCTCCTCAACGATACCGTGGACACCACGGACAGGGCCTTCCTCGATCGTCTGGCGGCCCATGCCGAGGCCCTCAATTCCGCGACCCACAGCTTCCGGGGCGAATTCGGAGCCGACGACGTCGCCAACGTGCTCAGGAATTCCATCGCCATGCTGCTCGCCCGACGCGGGGTGACGCAGGACATGCTCCCCGCGATCATGGACAAGACGGTGAGCAAGTTCGGAGCCATCGCCAATGATCTTTCCACGCTGAGCGGAGCCATCCAGCGCGGGGCCGGAGGGGCGGCGGGCATCGCCTTCATGCGGGAAGGCATGACCCTGTTCCGCAGCCTTGAAGGGCACGCCCGCGCCCTCATGTCCTTCATGTCCCGTGAGCAGCAGGTGGAACTCGGCGTCGCCGTCCCCGGCGATGTGGACCCTGAAAGCGAGTCCGTCCAGAAGCGGGACGGCGAGCTGAAGTCCGCTTTCCTTGAAGCGAAGTTCGAGGTCGAGGGCGATCCCGACGAACTGCCCGATACCCTGCGCGGGTTCGTGACCGAACGCGGCCTGACCATCCGTCCCATGCGCCCCGAAGTCGCCGAGCGGCTGGCAAAGCGGCGGGAAGCCGAGCTTTCATGGAAAAATGCGCAGATCGTGGATGGCGTCATCGACGAGTTTATCCCCGAGGGCGGAAATCTGGTTGAGTCCCATACGCCGGAGTTCCTCGCCCTGTTCGATGCGGCGGAGGAAGGGACGCTGGACGGACTGGACCCGGCGCTCGTCAACGCCCGTTCGTTCAGCCTCGGCGTGAAGGAGGCGACGCGCGCCCTCATCAGAGAGGCCACGTCCGCCGGGCGCGAGCTTGGGGCCGAGGAGATTCGGCAGACAATCCGGGAGACCATCGGCGAGGGGCTGCTGGCGCTCAAGGCCACGCTCGACGCTGTCGACGCGCTCCCCGACGCGGACCCGAGACATCCCGACACCTCGTTCGGCGCGGAGGACAAGGCCGCCATGAAGGCCGTGGCCCAGCGTTACGGGGTACGCGACGCCAACGCCATCGGCGCGATGTTCAAGGCTGCGGCGAGTTCGCCGATCGCTTCCGATTTGATTGGGCTGGCCGACCTTGAGGGGGCGCCCGATCGTTTCGTTGAGGCGATGGTGGATCTGGCGACGGCCTATGCGGACAAGCGCATGGAGTTCGTCGGGCCGCTTGAAGGGGCCGAAGACATGCTGCCCATGATGTGTTCGTTCGCTCTGCGCGGCTTGTCGCAGGAACAGCTCGAGCACGTCGTCGCCAACATGCGGACGGATGCCGCCGCGAAGATCGCCGGGACATGCATGTATGCCGTCACACGGCAGGAAAATCCGCGCGGCAATATGGTGCTCATGAGTCTGACGCAGGTCATGACCAATCTCATGGAACTTGCCGGAGCCGAGGCCGGAATGGACATTGAGATGGACCCGTTGGTTTTCACCAACGAAATCGAGCACCTTTCCGAAATGCCCCGAAGCGTGGGCGCGCCGCTGGAACGGCTGGCGCGCTTCGCTCCCGGCGTAATCACCGAGTTTGACGTGAGGATGTCCCGTCACGGCGGGGAACTGACCCCGCAGCAATGGGAACGGCTCAGGGGCGTGAACGAACAGCTCGGGCGGACGGCGGAAGGCGGGCATCTCAACTTCCTCCTGCCGTACTGGGTGGAAGCTTCGGCGGAGGACTTGCTTGCCGCGCTGGAGGCCAACGGCGGCAGGCCGCTTTCCGGGCACCAGTTATGGAAGGCTATGGTCGGCGGGCCAATGCCGCACGGCGTCCGGTCCGGTCATTTCACGGCGGACATGGAGCGGGTGGTGGATCAACGGTACAGGGCGCTGCTCCGCGCGGCGGCACCGCACCTGCAAGACGCGCAGGTGGACAGTGCGATCATCATGCAGGCGACGATGGGGCTCAGCCCCCGCAAGCTCCTCGCGCTGGCGCAGCCGCATGCCAGGCTGACGCGGGATGACCTGAGCCTGCGCATCGACATGGGCTCCCTGAACGCCATCACCCCGGAGAACGCCTACGGCCTCGTGACCGACTTCCGGCGGCGCGGACAGAATACGGTCATGCATTTTGAAGATCGGAACGGGAACGGGTTCGAGACGTGCCCCTTCGACATCCCGGATGATCAGAACACCCCGGACAACCCGCACTTCGTGGACGTCATCGCGCGCGTGCGGGACATGACCCATTCCGAGGCCCAGCTTGCCCGCGTGATGCAGTGCTTCTCGCAGGCGCCGCTGATCATGCCGCGCGTCCTGAGCACCTGCTTCCCCGGCATCGAACTGAGCGAGCACGGCAACTTCTCGGTGTCCGCCGTGGAACAGCGAGACGGGACGGTGCTCGTCGACATCCATTCCGATCCGACCTTGCCTCTCCGGCTGGACATGCGGTTTCAGGTAGGGCAGGACGGTTCCCACACCTGTACGGCCTTTGAGATGCGGAGGCCGTAGCCCGGTTCCGGGCCGGAACCGGCGGGAGGCCGCCGCTCCGCACAGTATGAAAAGGGACGCCTTCGCAGGAAGGACGCCCCTTTTTCTTTTGGAACGGAGGGAGTTCCCCAAAAAAACGAAGAAGGGGGCCGGGGTGAGGGCAGGGGAATCCGCCTTGGGTCGCACGAAGCGGAACGCGGCACGGCCTTGGAACATCGACTGGGCAAAGCCGCTGGATAAAGGGTTCGACACGGCCGTGCGCTTCGTGGCGGCCGCTGTGCGCGGGCGATTCGCACGGGACGATGGAACCCCCCGGCAATGCCGAGCCGGTCACCTCCGGCGCGCCGGAGATGACGAGAAACGGCTAGTTGTCCAAGACGTTCCTGCGCAGGAGTTTTTTCCTGAGTCCTTCTCGGGTGATGCCGAGAAGTTCCGCCGCCTTGCTCTTGTTGCCGCCGGTCCGATCCAGAACTTCCTGAATCAGTTTGCGTTCCCTTTCCTGAAGGTTGTAGTGCAGCGGACCGGTTTCGTCGGAAGGCGTCGCGGAGATCCTTCCGGACAGAGAGGCATCGGATTCCGTACCCACCAGATGGCATCTGACTTCATCCGGCACGAGGCGCGAAGAGAGATCCGACAATTCCACCCGGTCGCCGAGGGTCAGCGACGCGGCCCGTTCCATTTCGTTGTTCAGTTCGCGGACGTTGCCGGGCCAGCCGTATTGCAGCAGCTGTCGGCATACGGCGGGGGAGAGGGAAAGCCGGGGGCGTCCCATGTAGGCGCAATGGCGTTCCAGAAAAAGCTGGGCCAGCAGGAGAATGTCGTCCCCGCGCTCGCGCAGCGGCGGGATGCGCATTTCGGCGACATTGATGCGGTAATACAAATCCTCGCGGAATTTTCCGTTGCGGACGGCCTCCTCCAGATCGACGTTGGTGGCGGCGATGATCTTGATGTCCACGCTTACGGGCTTGGAACTGCCCACCCGCAGGACTTCCCGTTCCTCCAGCACCCGCAGCAGTTTGGCCTGATTGGGAAGCGTCATGTCCGCCAGTTCGTCCAGAAACAGCGTGCCGCCCGACGCTTCTTCGATCAGCCCCTTGCGGGCGTTGACGCCGGTGGCGATTCCCTTTTCGATGCCGAACATTTCGCTTTCAAACAGGGAATCGGGAATGGCCGTGCAGTTGACCGCGACGAACGGGCCTTCTCGGCGGGGGGAATTGAAATGGATCATCTTGGCGATGACTTCCTTGCCCGCACCCGTGGGGCCGAGAATGAGCGTGTTGATCGGCCTGTGGGCGATGGTCAGGGCCAGCCGGACGATTTTGCGCATGGCTTCGCACTGACCGATGATCTTCTTGGTCTGGTAGTTTTCCTGAAGCGTCCGCATCAGGCTGGTGTTGCGTTCGGAGAGCAGCCGGTGGGCTTCCTGCAACTCCATGTTGCGGGCCTTCAGGTCCGCGATGAGCTGGGTGCGGTGGTATTCCCGGCTTTCCACCTTGACGAGCATCATGCCGAACGCCTCCGCCAGCCGGACATAGTCTTCCGGGCCGGAACCCTCGCGGGTAAGGGCGAACAGCTTGTCTTCATTGGCGGGGCGGCCCCACGCCAAATCGTCGCAGAGGTTGATCAGGGTTTCCAGAAACGCCTGTTCGGAGAGAGGGGCTTGCGTCACGTCGGTTTCCTGTGAATGCGTCAGTTGCGTTGCAGGGATTGCACCCAGCGCAGGACCTCGGCCACCGGGCCGATGAGATCCTTGGGGATGTAGGCGTTTTCCGTTCCGTTTTCAAAAAGGCTGCGGGCCAGCGGCACATTCCGCATGATGGGAATGCCTTCCTCTCTGGCGACCTGCATCATGCGTTGGGCGAGGAAACCTTCGCCCTTGGCGAGGATGACCGGGAGCGGCGTCCTGTCCTTTTCGTAGTCCAGCGCCACGGCGTAATGAGTGGGATTGGTCACGAGCACCTTTGCCTTGCGGACATTGCCCAGCGTGTTTTGGGAGAGCATTTCCTGATGGAGCTGTTTGCGCTTGCCCTTGATCTGCGGGTCGCCCTCCATCTCCTTGTACTCCCTTTTTACTTCATCTTTCGACATCATATGCTGTTTGTTGTACTGCCATTTCTGGAAGAGATAGTCCACGGCGGCGATGACGCAGAAAACCCCCGCCGCCATGAGCAGCAGATCCTTCACGGCCATGCCGAGGACTTCCCACATGGTCCAGATGGTGCCCTTCTGGATGGCGAACAGCGTGGGAAGGTGGTCCCGCATGACGATCCAGACCGTGGCGCTGAGAACCACGACCTTGATGATGTTCTTGAGGAACTCCACAAGGTTCTTGAGCGAGAAGACTTTTTGGAACCATTTGGCCGGGCTGACGTTTTCGAGCTTCGGCATGGCGGCCTTGAACGCGAACAGCACCCCGACCTGTCCCAGATTGGCGATCAGGGCCACGGCCATGACAATGCCGACGATCGGGGCGACGACGGACAGCGCCGCGGAGAATGTGGCTTCGGCGGCGCGCGGCGCGGCTTCCACATAGGGCTCGGACATGAGCCGCATGGGAATTTCCATCATCGTCAGCAGGGCTTCCAGCAACTGCCGTCCCGTCGCGACGATGTAGACGGACAGCGCCAGCACGGTCAGGGCCGAGGGGATGTCCTGACTCTTGCACACGTCCCCCTTCTCCCGAGACTCGCGGAGGCGTTTGGGGGTCGGCTGTTCGGTCTTGTCGCTCATGGCAGCAGCATCCTGAGCTGATCGATGTCCCGCTTGACCCCGTCGAACAGGCCCGCCGCGTTGGACAGCAGCATCATGAAATAGAAAAGCATGAGGAAGGCCGCTACGCCGCTCTTGATGGGCATGGCGAGCACGTACACGTTGAGCTGGGAGGCGAACCGGTTGATGAGGCCGAGCGACACGTCGGCGAGCAGGCAGGCCACCACGATGGGTCCGGAAAGCAGGAGCATCATGAGCATGAGCCAGCCCACGCGCCCGGCGAAGAACAGGGGGACGTCGATGTCCCGGAACACGTCGAGCGGGATGAGCCGGGTGACGGGCCAGATTTCATACGAGGCGTAGACCACGCCGAGCAGGGTGAGAAACGCGCCGGTGGAGAAGAACAGGTAGACCGCGCTCTGAAAGAAGAAGGAGCCCAGCGGGGAGGTCTGTTCGCCGGACAGGGGATCGGCGCTGTCGGCCATGGACGCGCCGCGCTGGTTGTCGATGAAAAAGCCCGCGCACTGGATGGTCCAGAACAGGATGCCGGACAGATAGCCGAGAAACAGGCCGATGAGCGTTTCCTTGAGCAGGATGGTCCCGTAAAAGGCGGCGGTGGAAAACGTCGGCTCCTGCGATTCGGGCAGCCCGGCGACGATGGCGGGGTGCAGCACGAGGTAGCAGGCGAATACCACGGTCATCCGCAGTTGTCCGGTAAGGATGTTGCCCCCCATGAAGGGCGCTACCTGCACGAGCATGAACAGCCTCGGCATCCCCACCAGCAACGCCAGCAGGTTTTCAAAGACGTGCAGCTCGTTGAACAGTGCCTGATAATCCAATGCCATCTCCGTAGAGAGAAGGGGAGGTCGTTTCCGGTGGACGGGGACGACCTCCTTTCTCACTGTA